>JAESTN010000325.1 GCA_016763595.1 Flavobacteriaceae bacterium
CATTTACACCATTGCTTACAACAATACCATTACAATTATTGTCTTATCATATAGCAGTAATGTTAGGGAGAAATGTAGATCAACCTAGAAATTTGGCAAAATCGGTTACCGTAGAGTAGTTGATTTTAAAATGAAATTATAGTAAAAAACCCAGCTAATTAGCTGGGTTTTTTATTTGTAGTTTATCGTGAATTTTGGTGTGGTCTCCTCCATTCCACAACGTTAAAATATCTGTTGCAACTGTGGCTCCACTGCCAGCTGCAATAGCAAATTGACTTCTTAATCCAGCAATAGTTCCACAAACATATAGTCCTTTGTCTACTAATAAATCTACGTTTTCTAACTGAATTCGATCCTTTTTTGCACTTGCTTTTTTATGCGGAATGATATATTTTTCGATTCCTTTTATGGTCAATGGCTTTGAGTAATTTAATGCTAGAACTACAATTCTCGAAAAATAAACAAATTTGTTCGTAGTAATCTCATAGCCATTTTGAAAAGGAGAAATAGAAATTACTTTTTCGTTATTTATTTGTGAAACATCCGGATAAATAGTGCTTAAATGTTCTTTTCCCTCCAATAGGATATTACGCCCAAGAGTTCCAGGTTTTAGACCAAGCGTATTATTGAGTACTGCGTTTTGTAAATCGGAAGCTTTTTGGTGTAGTATAATTCCAATTTTTTTACCTGAGGCAAATGGTTTTTCTTTTGCTGAACCCAAGATTAAAGCACATTGCATTCCTGCAACCCCACCACCAATAATTAATACATCAAAACCTGCCATTAAAATAACTCTTTTATGTTTGCCGCAAAAAGTTTAACAGCGATTGCTAATAGAATTACCCCAAATATTTTTCTAATAATACTTATACCATTTGGACCGATCATTTTTTCAATCTTAGAAGATGTTTTTAATACGATATAGATTACGAGTACATTTAAAAATACCGCAATGATAATGTTTTCTACATGAAACTCAGCTCTTAGAGAAAGTAAGGTTGTCAAGCTTCCTGGTCCGGCAATTAGTGGGAAAGCCAACGGAAATACTGATGCAGTTATCGCAGTGCTTTCATCGTCTTTATATAAGGTAATTCCTAAGATCATTTCTAACGCAATGAAAAACAAAATAAAGGAGCCAGCAACAGCAAACGAATTGACATCTACTCCAATTATTGTAAGTAAACTCTTCCCTAAAAATAAAAAAATAATCATAATTGAACCAGCTATTATGGCTGCTTTTCCTGATTGAATATGGCCCGCTTTTTTACGTAGATCAATAACAATCGGAATATTTCCAATGATATCAATAACGGCAAAAAGAACCATAAATGCGGTGAAAACTTCTTTTACATTAAATTCCATAATAACAATAGCTTTTTAGTTTGAATTGATGACTAAGTTATCGTAAAGATAAAGAATTAGAAAAAAATAAATGTATTTTTGCCAAATGTTTCAATTAGGAAAAACCATAGTTTCAGAGAGTCTTATAGACAAAGATTTTGTTTGTAATCTTTCAGCTTGTAAAGGTGCTTGTTGTATTAATGGAGATGCAGGAGCTCCCTTAGAAAAGGACGAAACTGAAATTTTAGATAAAATTTACCCAAAGATAAAATCATTTTTGCGTCAAGAAGGAATTGATGTTATAGAAAGTCAGGGGACCTGGGTTACAAGTGATTTTGGAGAATTAGAAACTCCTTTAATTAACGACGCAGATTGTGCATATGTTATTTTTGATGAAAATAACACTGCTTTATGTGCAATTGAAGAAGCATATAACCAAGGGGTTATTGATTGGAAAAAACCAATCTCTTGTCATTTATACCCTGTTAGAGTGAAAGATTATAGTGAGTTTTCTGCTGTGAATTACGATAAGTGGGAAATTTGTGATGACGCTTGTTCTTTAGGGAAAGCATTACAAGTACCTGTTTATAAATTTGTAAAACAAGCTTTAGTAAGAAAGTTTGGTGAAGATTGGTATGAAGAACTTGAAAAAGTAGCTGAAAAACATTTAGCCAAGTAATGAGTACCTTTATACAAAAGAAATAATAAAATTATGAAAAAAATTATATACATATTCTTCTTATCGCTGATTGCAACTTCTTGTGGTAGTTTAGATGATTTATTAGAACTGAAAGTAGAAAATAGTTTAACAGAATCTATACCTGTAAGTGTGCTTCAAACAGGTAGTTCAGCTGTTGCATTTGATTTGTCTACTACTGTAAACTTAAACGCGGGTGATTTAGCCCAGTATAAAGATAAAATAACAGCCATAAAGATTAATACCTTAAGCTATAAGTTTATAGATTTTACAGGTAACGCTGCTGGAGCGATTCCAACAGGAACTTTGAAATTTGATGATGTGATTATTGGAGAAATGACAGATTTTAATATTTCTACTGCTGCAGGAGCTGGAACTTCATTTGAAATAACAGATGCCGTAAAATTGAGTATTATAGCCTCTAATTTTGTGAATAATTCAGAAATCTCGGTAAAGTTAATAGGAACTGTCTTGTCAGAAGCAGGTGGTATGGATTTTAAAGTCGAAGTATTTATGAATATGACTGTGACGATCAATTAATAAAATATTTTTTTTAAAAAAGAGATGAGACCTGAATTTTTTCAGGTCTTTTTTTATGATACAAATTTAAAAACGAGTTTTCCAAAATAGAATTCAAATAAATTAAGAAAAATAGAATTCGACTTTTTTTGAGAAACTCAATAGAATCAAGGGATTAAAAAAATAATTATTCGCAAATACCTATGTTTCAACATATTAGCGAAAATAATTTAAGAGCAAAAAAAACACAAATGTGAACGTTTTGTTAAAAACTTCGAGTTATTGTGAATAAGTATGACTTCGTATTTCAGACAAATTTTCCAATCTTTGTTAACGTCTTTTTCGACAAACAACACAAACACTAAACAACTAAATTTCCACAAGAAGAATGTCTGCCATAGAACCTATTTTACAGCCAAACGATAATAGATTTGTAATTTTTCCAATTCAACATGATGATTTATGGGAATGGTACAAGAAACAGCAAGCGTGTATTTGGACAGCTGAAGAAATTGATCTTTCTGAAGATGTTATCGATTGGAATACGAAGTTATCTGAAGATGAACGTTACTTTATCAAACATATTTTAGCCTTTTTTGCAGCTTCTGACGGAATTGTTAATGAAAATTTAGCAGAAAACTTTGTAAACGAAGTGCAATACTCAGAAGCAAAGTTTTTCTACGGTTTCCAAATCATGATGGAAAACATTCATTCAGAAACCTATTCTCTATTAATTGATACCTATGTAAAGGATAAAGTTGAAAAAGACAAGTTGTTTAGAGCTATTGATACTTTTCCTGCAATTAAATTGAAAGCAGATTGGGCTTTAAAATGGATTGAATCTGATTCTTTTGCAGAACGATTAATTGCATTTGCTGCAGTAGAAGGAATTTTCTTTTCCGGTTCATTTTGTTCTATTTTCTGGTTAAAGAAAAGAGGATTATTACCTGGATTGGCTTTTTCTAACGAATTAATATCAAGAGACGAAGGTATGCATTGCGATTTTGCTGTACACTTACACAACCATCACATTGTAAATAAAGTGCCTAAGGAGCGTATCAAAGAAATTATTGTTGATGCGTTAAATATTGAAAGAGAGTTTATTACAGAGTCTTTACCAGTAAGTTTGATTGGGATGAACGCCAAGTTAATGACAGAGTATTTAGAATATGTTGCGGACAGATTACTATTAGAATTCGGATGCGATAAAGTATACGAATCTAAAAATCCATTTGACTTTATGGAAATGATTTCTTTAGAAGGAAAAACAAATTTCTTCGAAAAAAGAGTATCAGAATATCAAAAAGCAGGAGTGAAATCTGGTGGAACTGGAAGTATCAGTTTCGATTCGGATTTTTAAACTTAGTGTTTCCCTAAGCACTAAGTTTTATACTAAGAAAATAATAGCATTTTCCTTTTTATATAGGAAATCATAAATAAAATTATACGTCAAAACTATGTGGATTTTTTTGACGACTCAACAAACCAACTAACTAATTTAATACCTTATTTAACATGGATGTACTAAAAAGAGATGGCAAGAAAGAGCCAGTAATGTTTGACAAGATTACGGCAAGAGTAAAGAAAATGTGTTACGGATTAAACAAAATTGTAGATCCTGTAAAAGTTGCCATGCGTGTTATTGAAGGTTTATATGACGGTGTAACCACATCAGAATTGGATAATTTAGCAGCAGAAACTGCAGCTACAATGACAACTGCACATCCAGATTATGCAAAATTAGCTGCAAGAATTGCAGTTTCTAACTTACATAAAAACACCAAAAAATCGTTTTCAGAGACGATGGATGGTTTGTATTATTATGTAAATCCACGTACAGATAAAAAAGCACCATTGTTGGCAGATGATGTGTATAAAATCATCAAAGACAATGCAGAAAAATTAGACTCTACTATTATCTACAATAGAGATTTTAATTATGATTATTTTGGTTTTAAAACATTAGAGCGTTCTTATTTATTAAAGTTAAATGGGCAAATTGCCGAACGTCCGCAGCATATGTTAATGCGTGTTTCTATTGGTATCCACAAAGAAGATATAGACGAGGCTATTGCTACCTATGAGTTGATGAGTAAGAAATATTTTACACATGCAACACCAACATTGTTTAATGCGGGTACACCAAAACCACAAACGTCTTCTTGTTTCTTATTGCAAATGCAAGATGATAGTATTGATGGGATTTATGATACCTTAAAACAAACAGCAAGGATTTCACAATCTGCTGGAGGTATTGGTTTGTCTTTGCACAATGTAAGAGCTACAGGGTCTTATATTAGAGGAACAAATGGTACATCAAACGG
>JAESTN010000326.1 GCA_016763595.1 Flavobacteriaceae bacterium
TGCTCCATACACATGCATTTCTGCATTTGGCAATTGCTTTCTAATCCCTTTCCAAATGTGTTTTTTTAGTTGTAAAACAGCATCAACATTTGGTGCATGTAAGAAATTTCCAATAGTAACAAAATGGTTTCGCTCTTCAAAAAGGCTCCAATTCTCTTGAGTTTTAGTTTCAATTACTTCTAATAGAAAAGGCAAGTGATACAATAAAACACGATCAATTTTAAAAACATTCTGAAGTAGCTCCATTTCAAAAATTGAAATGATCAACGACAAATCACAACGATAAATTGCCGCTATTTCTCTTTTAGCAATATCAGAATTTAATAAATCTGCAATTAAAAAATCTCGCCCTTTTTTAATTCCTTCTTGTCTAACATTTCTTAATGAATGTAAATCTTCTGTATCTAAAATTCGAATTGCAGTTGGGCAAATATCTGCTACTCTCCATCCAAATTGTTCTTCCATCATAAAACGATCAAATACAACTATGGTTGGATTCAATATTTTCACAAACCCATCAAAAGAACTTGAATTTAATTCAATTGTAACTTCATCTACACCCAGAGCCTCCAAATCAAAGGCATTTGCTGTTTTTTGAGTAGTTGTAGCAAAAGTGACTGCATACTCTTCTTTTAAAAACAACTCAATTAGCTGTAACATTCTACTTCCGGCTGCAGAAGAATTTGGCTCTACCCAAACACATCCTATAATTAAGACTTTTTTCATTTGAAAACTTTCTGAAATTTACAGATACAAAAAACGACAAAAAAACAACTTAAAACAATTCTTTATCCATAGGGTTCCAAATCAACAATTATTGTAAATTTGCACCTGTTATTTGTAAAAACAAAATTTAAGTACAATGAAATACGATATCATCGTTATTGGTTCTGGTCCTGGAGGATACATTGCCGCTATTAGAGCTTCTCAATTAGGTAAAAAAGTTGCCATCATTGAAAAATATGCAACTTTAGGAGGTACTTGTACTAATGTTGGATGTATCCCGTCAAAAGCATTATTAGATTCTTCTCATCATTATTATGATGCTGTAAACCATTTTGATACACATGGGATTCCTATTGAAAACCCTAAAGTAGATTTTTCAAAAATGGTTGCTCGTAAAGCAAACATTGTAGAAACGACTACAGGCGGAATTAAATATTTAATGGATAAAAATAACGTTGACGTTTTTGAAGGGCTGGGTTCTTTTGTTGATGCAACGCATGTTAAGATCGCGAAAAATGATGGTTCTGATCAAATAATCGAAGGAACAAACATCATCATTGCTACGGGTTCTAAACCGTCGACACTTCCTTTTATCAGCTTAGATAAAGAAAGAATAATTACTTCTACTGAAGCTTTAACGTTAAAAGAAATACCAAAACATTTAATTGTTATTGGTGGTGGTGTTATAGGATTAGAAATAGGCTCTATTTATAAAAGATTAGGCGCAGCTGTTACAGTTGTAGAATACGCTCCTAAAATCACGCCTACCATGGATGCTGATGTTTCTAAAGAATTGCAAAAAGTTTTAAAGAAACAAGGAATTAAATTCGCTACCAGCCATGGAGTAACTTCTGTGGAAAGAACTGGGGATGAAATAGTTGTAAAAGCGACAGATAAAAAAGGAAGAGAAGTAGAATTTACTGGAGATTATTGTTTAGTTGCTGTTGGACGTAAACCGTATACAGACGGGTTAGGTTTAGAAAATGCTGGCGTAAAATTAAACGATAGAAATCAAGTTAAAATCAATGCTCATTTACAAACAAATATTTCTAATATTTACGCGATAGGTGATGTTGTAGAAGGTGCAATGTTAGCACATAAAGCGGAAGAAGAAGGTGTTGTAGTTGCTGAATATTTAGCTGGAGAAAAGCCTCATATCGATTATAATTTAATTCCTGGTGTTGTATATACTTGGCCAGAAGTTGCTGCAGTTGGTAAAACTGAAGACGAACTAAAAAGTGCTGGAGTTGATTATAAAGCTGGAAAATTCTCTATGAGAGCCCTAGGTAGATCTAGAGCTAGTGGAGATATTGATGGGTTTGTAAAAGTATTAGCAGATAAAACAACTGATGAAATCTTAGGAGTTCATATTGTTGGTGCTCGTGCTGCCGATTTAATTATGGAAGCTGCCGTTGCAATGGAATACAGAGCATCAGCAGAAGACTTAGCTAGAATTTGTCATGGTCACCCAACCTATTCTGAAGCAATTAAAGAAGCTGCAAAAGCTGCTTGGGATGGAAAGCCATTAAATGCATAAAATTTATATTTCATATATACACAAAAAAGCAACTCGACAGGGTTGCTTTTTTGCTTATCTACTATCTAAATAGTAACGTTATACTTTTATATAAATTCTTTTCTTGTAAAGAACATATCCAATAATCAGATAAAAACTTACTACGGCTAATGCGTAACAAAGCGATGCAAGTTTAGCATCAGATATGATACTTGTAAAAAACGAACCATATAACCAACCGTGAATTGTAGTTTCTCCAACACTAATTAAATAAAATGTTTTACTTATAAAACTAGATGCGAAATAAATGACGATAGCGTTAGAACCAACATATTTAAAAATGGTTCCAATTGATTTCTTTTTTACATCAATAATATAATACAACACACTTAAAAAGGCAGTAGCCCAACCAGCTGTTACAAGTACAAAACTACTAGACCAAATTGCTTTATTAAACGGAAACCAGTTATTCCAAAGATATCCAAAACCGATCATCAGCATCCCTAAAGAAAATAAAATAAGCGTTTTCATATAATTCTGATACAAGACCACTTTACCTATTAAAACACCTAGTAGTGCCGTTGCTATAGATGGCAATGTGCTTAACAATCCTTCTGGGTCATAATCCGTTTTCCATGTATGATTTTTAAGCAAAGTAACATCAATATAATTAGCCCAATTATTTGGAGCTCTATCAAAAGTTGGTAGCGTTCCATCTGGTAAAGGAATAAATCCAAGCAAAATCCAATAGCCTAACAAAATTGCTATTGTAATACTTAAAAGTATTTTCCAATTAAAGTTGACACTTATAATTGCTGTAAAAAAGAAAACAATTCCAATACGCTGTAAAACACCAGGAAATCTAGCTGTAGACACGTCTTTAATAAAAGGAAAATGAGGTAAAAATAAACTCAGAAAAAGACCTAAACCTATTAGCTTTAAGCTTCGTATTCCTATTTTTTTATAGGTTGTAGAATTTGGTATTTTATTATTGTATGCAAATGCTATAGAGGCGCCTACTATAAATAAGAAAAAAGGAAATATCAAATCAGTAGGTGTATATCCATGCCACTGCGCATGTAATAAAGGAGGGTACACAGAGCTCCATGTTCCAGGAGTGTTTACCAAAATCATGGCAACAATAGTAAACCCTCTTAATACATCTATAGATTGTACTCTAGTATTCATTTTTATAGTGCAGTTGCTTTAATTTTCCCCCAAGTTCTGATTAACAAGTATCCAGAAACAATTGCTGAGATAGTAGTACTGATTGCCAAAGTAGTTTCTCCATAAA
>JAESTN010000033.1 GCA_016763595.1 Flavobacteriaceae bacterium
CTTGTATCGTTCCAATTTTTTGTGAGTTTTGAGAAAAAGCAGCGGTGCTTACTAACAAACATCCCAGAAAAATAAGTATTGACTTCATTTTATATATTTTAATTTGAAGCAAAGCTCTATCAATTTCCTACTTTTCTTATCGTTTTATATGTGAACGACTCTATGGTTTTATGAACTGCTCTAATCTATTTTAGATATATAATGATCGATTTAGTTACTTTCCAATGCTACTGCGGGTAAAATATATTTGTTTAAGATTTCAAAAGGTGTTTCCATTTCAGCGAGATTGTAATTTCCTCCTGTAAATGTAATTGTCATTTCAATTTCAGGAATAATAATCAAAAACTGTCCGCCATTACCCCAAGCCTCTATGGTTTTCATTTGTTTTCCAGAAACATTTCTTTCACCCAATTTCCACAAGTATCCTCTATTTAGATCTTTATTTGAGCGACCTTTTATTGTATATGCTTGTGTAGCCGTGTTAATCCATTCTGAAGCTATGATTCTTTGATTGCCCCATACTCCATCGTTCAACATCAACAATCCGAATTTTGTAAAATCAATCGGCCTTAGGTAAAAATCTCCAGCCAAATAAGGTCTTCCTTTTGGGGAAACTCTCATCTGAAATTTATGGATTCTCATAGGTCTTAACATTTCTTCATAAAAGAAAAGAGGTAAGTACTTTTTTGTAGATTGTTGAAGAACTCCAGTTAATAAGTTTATTCCTCCAGACGAATATTCAAATTTTTCTCCTGGTTCATATTCCATTGGAAGGTTCAATTTGTAACCAACCCAATCATTATTTTCCCATTGCATTTTATCTTCATCTTCTAGTTGTAAACCAGTAGTCATTGTTAAAGCATGATGAATCGTTATTTTCTTTTTCTCTTTGTCAGAAATATTGTATTCTGGATAATAATTTATAATAGAATTATTGATGTGGATACTTTTATCTTTCATCATTGCTTTCCCCAGTAATAAGGATGAAAGTGCTTTAAAGGAAGATTTTATATCGTGTAAATAGTCTCTATTATAGCCATGAAAATATTCCTCAAAAACGAGTTTCTTATTTTTAGTAATTATAATACTATGAATGTGTTCATAAGCTCCATTGTTTATTGAATCCATAAACCCCAAAAGTGACGGATCAAGACCTACTTCTTTTAAAGAAGCTGTTTGAATTAATGCATCTAATGGTTGGGGTATTTTGTAGTCATATTTTTTGTTTACAGGTCTAGGTGTATAGCCTTTCCATTCATTCTTTCCATGTTTTGTTAGTTCTCTTTTTCGTTTGCTATTTGTGTTTCCATACTTAATTGATAGTTTTTTTGTTTCAGATTGGTACGTAGCAGAAAGAGCAAAACGATCGGCTGTTATTTTGAAATCAATATTATTTCCAGTAACAGAAACTTTTTTGATACTAAAATGTAATTTTCTATTTTCTTTATTGCTTTGAATTTTAGCCTGTAAGTTTCCTAGTGAATCTCTATAAAACTCAAGATAAACTGTATAATCAGTATCAATAATTTCTGGTTTTATTATTTTGGCAACCCAATTATTTTCAGACTTTAGAAACAGCAAACTTTGAGACCATAAATTCTCAGTAATTACACCATACAGAGATTGAGCGTTATTGGAAAAAGCAGCATCAAATCGTACCCCTGAAATCCCTTTGAAGGAGACAGTATTGTCTTTTTGTTCTAATTTAAAAGTATCGGATTTTCCATTTTTATACAAAAAGGCAATTTGCGGTGATTTTACAGGTTTTAGAACTATGGAATCATGTTTTGTTTCTGTTTGGAACAAAAGGCCTGACCAAACTCCTATTAATTCTTCGGTATCAAAACTCGCTGGTTTATTTTTACAAGAGGTGAAAAATATAAGTACTACTATTATTTGATAAATTTTTGATCTCATTGATCTCGTTTTTTAAAAAAATTAAGCCTTACTCCTGTTAGATTTACATGTACTAAAACACTAGTTACAAAACTATTTTGTGAGTTTTAAGGAAATCGAAGCTACTTAAAAACAAATATCACATAAAAAATGATTAAAAATTTCATACGATATATGCTAATTCAAAATAAATCTATACTATTTATCTCAGCTCTTATTTACTAAATATGCAAACAACTCTATGCTTTTATGAACTGCTCTTGAAAGTCCTCTTTTTAACTTAATTTAGCCAACAGAAATTATTGAACCATGAATTTCAACTACCTATATCGTTTTGTTTTTATTTTTATAGTGTTGGTAAGCACTTCCTGTCAACATACGTTCTTTTCATGGAAAGGAGAAACTGTTTATAGCGTAAACAATCAAAACTGGGAAAATGAAATTGAGCTTAAAGGAGGTGAAGTTTTTTTTACCAAAACTGAAATTGAAATCGTACAAAACCCAGTAGAATTTCAAACTTTTGGACTTAACCTTTCGAATACCTTTGGTGAATTTGAAATCTTTTGGGATGGTGTCCTTATAGGAAGAAATGGAAATCCAGGTAAAGAATCTAAATCAAATTTAACTGGCGAAATGTGGAAACCCTATAAAATCCCTCGCCATTTATCTCAAAAAGGAACGCATCAATTAGTACTAAAAAGAAGTCTATTCCATGCTCCAGAATACAAGGGACTCAATGCTTTTGTAAATGATTATGATTATTTATTAGAACACCCTTTGATTTACACTGCATTTATGCACATCTTTGCTGGAGGGTTTCTGTTAGCAGCTTTGTATTTCTTTTTCATATTTCTAGGGAACAAAAGTGAAAAAACCATTCTGATATTTAGTATTAGCTGTTTTCTTTTTTTTGGGTTGATTTTGATGGAATTTATAAGAACATACATTTCAATCCATTACAGTCAACATCAGATACGAATGGAAATCATTAGCTATTTAACTTTTTTTATTGCCATACTGGTTCCAATATATTTTTCATTACAATTTTCGTTTCCTAAACGGAAAGTCATTTTACTTCTATATACGGGGTTCTTAATATATATATTCTATAGAAATCACCTGCGTTACGATGAGACATCCTACAATATGGCAATAACTATGTGGTTCTTTTCTTTTGCAATAGCGCTTTACGGTGTATACAAAAAATATAAAGGGGCACTCATTGTATTACTCGCTCTACTTATTTGTGCTTTCATTAACAATATTGCTTATTTTGATACGAGTTTATTTGCTGGCTTTGCAGTAATCGTTCTTGGTATGCTCTATATGCTGTCTATCAAAGCGAAAGAACAACGACTCGCTTACGAAAACTCTTTATTACAGTCTACCCGACTCCGTTTGGAATTACTTAAGAAAAGCATTCAACCACATTTTTTAATGAATACCTTAACCTCTTTGATTGATTGGGTAGAAGAAGCACCAGATAAAGGCGTATTATTTATTGAAGCCTTAGCAGAAGAATTTGATGTGTTGAATCAAGTAGAAAACGAAACATTAATTCCGATTATTCAAGAAATAAAATTGTGTAAAAGTCATATCAGTATTATGAAGTTTCGAAAAGAGATCGATTATATCTGGGAAGATGAAGGCATTAACGAAAACATAAAACAATTAATTCCACCAGCAGTAATACATACTTTATTAGAAAATAGTATTACGCATTGTTTGCCTTCAGATGAAAATAAAATGCATTTTAAGCTCATTGCTTTTACAACTGACAACACACAAGAATACACATTTTTGACTTTTGGTAAAATTAGAAACCAACAAAAAAGCACTTCAGATGGCACCGGTTTTAAATACATCAAAGCACGTTTAACAGAAAGTTATGGAGAAGATTGGACGTTTACTTCAGAAGCAACAAATGAAGGCTGGAAAAACACCATTACAATTCAAAAATAAGAATGAACATATTAATTATAGAAGACGAAATTAGAATTGCCAAGCGTGTAGAAAGAATGACCAAAGAGTTTTTCTTAAACACCTTACAGAAAATTACGTCTGTTCAATCTTTAGCTGAAGGATTGGATTTTATTAAAAACAATGACTTAGATTTAGTGTTGTTGGATTTAAACTTGAATGGTGAAAACGGATTTGATGTACTAAAAGAAACAGTCTCAGGGGCTTATCATACCATCATCATCTCTGCCAACAAACACGAGGCCTTAAAAGCCTTTGAGTTTGGGGTATTAGATTTTGTTCCAAAACCTTTTAATAAAGCGCGTATTGAACTGGCGTTCAACAGAATTGTAAAAAAAGAAGAAGTTGGAACAGAAAACCTTCAGTTTTTAGCGGTTAAAAAGCGTGGCGGAATTCACCTTGTAAATATTGATGATGTAAACTACATTAAAGGAGCTGGTGTGTATACAGAGATTTTTCTTACTAATGGAGAAAAAGAATTGCACGATAAATCCTTAGAAAAGCTCTCTCAGTTGCTACCAAAATCATTTGAACGCATCCATAAATCGTATTTGGTAAAAACGACCGAAATAAAAGAAATCATTGTAAAAACGGGGAGTCAATATGCTGTTGAACTACAAAATGGAGAAATACTGCCGGTAGGAAGAACAAAATACAAGGCATTAAAAGCAACCTTGTTTCAATAAAAAAATCCTGAACATAAATGTACAGGATTTTTAATATATTTTAAGAATGTATTAGCTCATTCCACCATCAACAGATAGTGTTTGACCTGTAATATATCCACTCATATCAGAAGCTAAGAATACACAAGCATTGGCAATGTCCTCGGTAGAACCTCCACGTTTTAACGGAATAGAATCTCTCCATCCTTGTACAGTTGCTTCATCTAACTTCGCTGTCATTTCAGTTTCAATAAAACCTGGAGCAATCACGTTTGATCTGATGTTTCTAGACCCTAATTCTAAGGCTACCGATTTAGAAAAACCAATGATTCCTGCTTTTGATGCAGCATAATTAGCTTGCCCCGCATTTCCTTTAAGACCAACAACAGAACTCATATTAATGATAGAACCTTTACGTTGCTTCA
>JAESTN010000327.1 GCA_016763595.1 Flavobacteriaceae bacterium
GACCCAACAACCAAATTGTTAAACAAATTATATATTGACTACGACCAAGTAAAAACGCTTTATAAACAGTTACACGTGGAAGATATTGAGACTACTATTGATCCCATCGCAGAAACACCTTCGGATGATGAATTTAGTGACGAAAAATCAAATCCATTTGAACAGCAACCTCCAAAAGGAAAAGCCACCAAAAAATCTAAGACACCTGTTTTGGATAATTTCGGTAGAGATTTAACCGCTTTGGCTGTAGCAGGTAAATTAGACCCTGTAATTGGAAGGAAAAAAGAAATTGAAAGAGTTTCACAAATTCTAAGCCGAAGAAAAAAGAACAACCCAATGTTAATTGGTGAACCAGGTGTTGGTAAATCTGCCATTGCTGAAGGACTGGCATTAAGAATAGTGAACAAAGAAGTATCACGTATTCTTTTTGACAAAAGAATTGTTTCTTTAGATTTAGCAAGTTTAGTTGCTGGAACAAAATACAGAGGACAGTTTGAAGAACGTATGAAAGCGCTGATGAATGAATTGGAGAAAAACGAAGACATCATTTTGTTTATTGATGAGATACACACTATTGTTGGCGCAGGTGGAGCAACAGGTTCTTTAGATGCTTAAAACATGCTAAAACCTGCATTGGCAAGAGGAGAAATACAATGTATTGGTGCCACTACACTAGACGAGTTTAGAACAAATATTGAAAAAGATGGTGCTTTAGAACGTCGTTTCCAGAAAGTAATCATAGAACCAACAACTGTTGATGAAACCATTCAGATTTTACACAACATCAAAGAAAAATACGAAGAACATCACCATGTGAATTATACAGATCAAGCTATTGAAGCCTGTGTGAAATTAACGAATAGATACATGACTGATAGATTTTTACCAGACAAGGCTATAGATGCCTTAGATGAATCTGGCTCTAGAATTCATATCACAAATATTATTGTCCCAAAACAAGTCTTAGCATTAGAAACTCAATTAGAGAAAATTCGGACAAGCAAATCTAAAGCTGTGAGTGGTCAAAAATACGAGGAAGCTGCTAAGCTTAGAGATGACGAAAAAAATATAGAATCGGCTCTAGAGTCTGCTCAAAAACAGTGGGAAGAAGATTCTAAATTAAATAGAGAAATTGTTACAGAAGATAATGTCGCGGAAGTTGTTTCTATGATGACAGGCATTCCCGTAAATAGAGTTGCAGAAGCAGAAAGCAATCGCTTGAAAGAATTACCAAATCTTATTAAAGGGAAAATAATTGGCCAAGACGAAGCCGTAACTAAGGTTGTTAAGGCTATTCAAAGAAACCGTGTTGGATTAAAAGACCCGAACAAACCAATTGGTTCATTTATATTTTTAGGTTCAACTGGAGTTGGAAAAACACAACTTGCAAAAGTATTGGCTAGAGAATTGTTTGATTCAGAAGATTCTTTGATTAGAATTGACATGAGTGAATATATGGAGAAGTTTGCGATTTCTAGATTAATTGGAGCACCTCCTGGTTACGTAGGCTACGAAGAAGGTGGACAGTTAACTGAAAAAATTAGACGCAAGCCTTACTCTGTTGTTTTATTGGATGAAATAGAGAAAGCACACCCAGATGTGTTTAACATGCTGTTGCAAATATTAGATGATGGTCATATTACAGATAGTTTAGGTCGTAAAATCGATTTTAGAAATACGATTATTATCATGACTTCTAATATCGGCGCTAGACAATTAAAAGACTTTGGTGCAGGTGTTGGATTTGGAACTTCATCTAAAGTCGCTCAGGCAGATAGTCACGCAAAAGGAATTATTGAAAGTGCTTTAAAAAAATCTTTTGCACCTGAATTTTTAAACAGGATTGATGATATTATTATTTTCAACTCACTAGATAGAGATAACATCCATTCTATTATTGATATCGAGCTAGACAAATTACTACATAGAATTTCCGACCTTGGATACACATTGAACCTTAGCAACAAAGCAAAAGATTACATTGCTGACAAAGGTTTTGATAAAAAATATGGTGCCAGGCCTTTAAAAAGAGCCATTCAAAAATACATTGAAGACGCTTTAGCCGAAGAGATAGTCAATTCAAAATTATCTGAAGGAGACACCATTGCAATGGATTTAGATGAGAAGAAAAATGAGCTTACCATCAAAATTAAAAAAGCAAAGAAAACTCCAGAAGAACAAAATGAAAAATAATAAAAAACCGAGCTTAATGCTCGGTTTTTTTATGAATAAAATAATGCATCTAGCAATACCTATTTACTTATATTTGCAACAGTTTATAAAACCATACTAATGAAAAAAATCACGCTACTTTTAGCAGTTGTTATTCTACTAAGTTCATGTAAAAAAGAACATGCTAATTATGTTAAATTCTCTGGGAAAATCGAGAACCTTAACCCTACCGACACGATCCTTTCTATAAGAAATAATGTTTTGAAAAAAACCATTACAATTGATAAAGACGGCTCATTTAACGACACTCTTTCTATTAATACGGCTGGGTATTACACACTCGCTTTGAATGGTAAAAATGTTGGGTTTATTTTTTTAAGAAATGGCTTTGACTTAAACCTAACTACTGATAAAAACAGTTTTTATGAGTCTTCTACATACACCGGAAATGGATCTAATTCTATCAATTATTTACAATCTCAATTTAAGCTAGGTAGGTCTTTTGGAGATCCGAGAGCAATGTTTTCTTTAGAAAAAGATGTTTTTTTAAAGAAAATAAAGGCAATGAGAAGCAGTTTTGATAGCTTAAAAAAGTCTTACACTGACATTGACACCATGCTGGTAAGAACAAACGACAAACGAAACAGCGATTTCTTTAATATGTTAGAAAAAAGTTTTGATCAACAACATGCTAGAGCGAAACAACAAGGTGCTACTAAAAACAAATTAACAAAAGGAAAACCATCTCCTAAATTCGAAAACTATATAAATTACAAAGGGGGTAAAACATCTTTAGATGCTTTAAAAGGAAAATATGTCTATATAGATGTTTGGGCAACCTGGTGTAATCCCTGTATCGCAGAAATACCTGCATTAAAAAGTTTAGAAAAAAAATACCATACTAAAAACATTCGTTTTGTCAGCATTTCTATTGACGATCAGAAATCTGCTGGCTCTTGGGATAAGGCTTTAGCTAAATGGAGGAAAATGGTGAAAGACAAGAATTTAACGGGTACTCAATTATATGCTGGAGACGACATCGCGTTTATGAAAGCTTATTTAGTAACTGGTATTCCAAGATTTATACTAATAGATCCTAAAGGAAACATTGTAAACCCAAATGCACCTAGGCCCTCAGATCCTGCATTAGAAAGCTTATTTAAAGAGCTCGGAATTTAAGTTAAATTTCAAGCATAAAAAAAGCAGGATTTAAAAATCCTGCTTTTTTTATATTCTATATTTTGCTTACTCTTTATAAACACCCATTGTAGCATATTTACCCATGCGTTGCATTACTAAATCTGCATCACTTAAATCTTTTAAGCTATTATAGGTTTCTAAAATAACTCTCTCAACTTCTTTAAATGTCCCTTCCCTATCAGAATGTGCTCCTCCCAATGGCTCTTTGATAATTCCGTCTACTATTTTCAACCTAATTCCATCTTCAGCAGTTAACTTTAAAGATTCAGCTGCTTTTTCTTTATGCTCCCAACTTCTCCATAAAATTGAAGAACAGTTTTCAGGAGAAATTACAGAATACCAAGAGTTTTCTAACATTAATACTTTATCTCCTACCCCAATTCCTAGAGCTCCACCAGAAGCGCCCTCTCCAATGACCACAGTAATTATGGGTGTTTTTAAACGAGACATTTCTAAGATATTTCTTGCAATAGCCTCTCCCTGACCTCTTTCTTCTGCTTCTAACCCTGGATAAGCCCCTGGAGTATCAATTAATGTTACAACAGGAATGTTAAATTTCTCTGCCATTTTCATTAAACGCAATGCTTTACGGTAGCCTTCTGGATTGGCCATACCAAAGTTTCTATACTGACGTGTTTTGGTATTGTATCCTTTTTGCTGGCCAATAAACATAAATGACTGATCACCTATTTTACCTAACCCACCAACCATTGCTTTATCGTCTTTTACATTTCTGTCTCCGTGTAATTCCATAAAGGTATCACCAGCCAAAGCCTTAATATAATCTAAGGTATACGGTCTGTTTGGATGCCGTGATAATTGTACACGTTGCCAAGCAGTAAGGTTTTTATAAATATCTTTTTTTGTTTTCTTTAGCTTCTTTTCAATTTTCTTACATGTTGCTGTAACATCAACATCACTTTCCTCTCCAATTATCTTACACTTAATCAATTGATCTTCAAGATCTTTAATTGGCTGTTCAAAATCTAAATATTCCATATTTTAGTTGTTTGATTATAACGAAATCAATTATAAATTGATTGATAATACATCGCTACAAACTTACTATAAAATTAATTATTGCAAGTCCGTTTTTAATTTTTATTCTTTTTGAATTTCTCTTTAATTCTTGAGCGGTTTTTGATAATACCGTTTAACAATACTACAAATAAAACGATAAATGCACCATAATAAAACTCTACATTCATTTTTTCCTTATCACCAAATATAAACAAGGCCAATATAATTGCATATACGGGCTCTAAGTTAATTGTCAACATCACTGTATAGGGAGTTAAATGCTTCATTATTTTAACTGATACAATAAATGCATACGCTGTACAAACACTACTAAGCAGCACTAGATAAAACCAATCTGATGCAGTTAACGTAAAGAAATCTACAGTAAATGAGTTGGTGAAAAATAAATATACAGTTACAAACGCAACACCAAAAAAGAGTTGGTAAAATGAAATTATTTCAGCATCTGTTTTCTTTACAAACAGACCATTTAATACAGAAAAGAGCGCCGCTAAAAAGGCAGAGATTAATGCGTAGATGATTCCTAAATAGTATTCTGTTTCAAAATTAAAAATAACATACAATCCACCGATAACAATAACGCCTAAAATTAGTTCTATTGATTTAATTTTTCTTCTAAAAAACAGAGGCTCTATTAACGACGTAAAAAAGGCACCTGTACTCATAGTTACCAATGCAATAGAAATATTGGACACTTTAATTGCTTTAAAAAAGGTGATCCAATGCAAAGCAATTACAATACCAGTAAACAAAAATTTTAGCACCGATTTTTTATCAATAGCAACACTTTTCTTTTGAATCAAAAAATAAATAAATATAAAAAAAACTGCCAGTACCATTCTATACCAAACCAACGGTATGGCTTCTATACTTATTAAAGCACCCAAAATCGCTGTAAAGCCCCATATAAATACAATTAAATGAAGCTGTAAAAAATGTTTTAATTTACTTTCTTGCATTGTAATATAAATAGATTGCTAAAGCTCCAAAAACAAAGTTAGGAACCCAAACAGACAATAAAGAATTAGCACCTGCAACAGCTCCTAAAACTTCAGACACTTTTAAGAAAAAAATATAGACAAACATTAAACCAAACCCTACTGCTAAATTAACCCCGGTACCTCCTCTACGCCTTTTAAAAGCTAATGCTACAGCAATTACAGTCAGTATATAAGATGAAATAGGCAAACTGGTTCTTTTATGCAATTCTACGATGTGGGCGTTCAAGTTTTTAACACCTCTTTTTTTAGAGAGGTTAATGTATTTAATTAACTCGTCTGATGGCATTTCTTGCGCCAATGCAGCTTTGTAAATTAAATCATTGGGAGTAAAAGCAAATGTAGTGTCTATAGAATTTCCAGAAAAAATACTGTCTCTATCTTCGTAAATTTTTCTAATTCTATATCTAGACAGTTTAAATCTTTCTTTTTTTGAATCCCAAGAAATATTATCTGCTGTAAACTTTCTTTTTAATTTATACCCGTCATACACCTCTTCTGAAAACGTAAACCCCGTATTTCTTTTCAAATCAAAACTTTGTATGTAAATATAAGAGCTGTCTGTTAATTGCAAACTAAAATCCCGAACTTGGTACTCTCCATATTTTTTAGTTTGTAAATATGTTTTTTCAAATTTCTTTCGAACCTTACTACTACTTGGAACCACAAAATGATTCATTACTAAGGATAAAATTGTAATCATAGTTGCTCCAATAAAATACGGATATAAAAAACGCGTAAAGGAGACCTTAGCATTGTTAATTGCAACAATCTCTGTATTATTAGAAAGCTTAGAAGTAAAAATAATTACGGCTACAAATAATGCCAAAGGCATAAAGGTATTGGCATAATAAATGATGAAATTTTTATAATAATCATTTATTATTTCGAAAGTTGTTAAGGTATCTGCTGCTAAAAATTTATCAACTTTTTCAGCAATATCAATAGCAACAGCAATTGGAATTAAAATTAACAACGTAAAAACAAAAGTTATTAAATACCTTTTTAATATGTAACTATCAATTATTTTCAAATTACAATCTTTTGTTCATTTGGTTTACCATCTTATCTTTCCACTCCGTAAAATCTCCTGCTAAGATATGTTTTCTTGCTTCTCTAGTCAACCACAGGTAAAAACCTAAGTTATGTATGGTAGCAATTTGTTTCCCAAGCAATTCTTTCGCTGCAAATAAATGGCGTAAATACGCTTTAGAATACATGGTATCTACAAAAGTAATGTCCATTTCATCAATGGCAGAAAAATCATTTTCCCATTTTTTATTTTTAATATTTATGGTTCCATGCGCTGTAAACAACATACCGTTTCTAGCATTTCTCGTTGGCATCACACAGTCAAACATATCAACTCCCAATGCAATATTCTCAAGAATATTTATTGGAGTTCCAACCCCCATTAAATACCTTGGTTTATCCTCAGGTAAAATCTCACAAACAATTTCTGTCATTGCGTATAACTCTTCGGCTGGTTCTCCCACTGACAACCCTCCGATAGCATTTCCTTCAGCTCCAACAGAGGCTATAAATTCTGCTGACTGCTTGCGTAAATCCTTATAGGTACTTCCTTGAACAATTGGGAAAAACGCTTGGTTATAATCGTACTTAAGTGGTGTTTTCTCTAAGTGATTGATACAACGTTTTAACCAACGATGCGTCATATGCATAGACCTTCTTGCATAACTAAAATCACATGGATAGGGTGTACATTCATCAAATGCCATGATAATGTCTGCTCCAATAGAACGTTGAGTTTCCATTACATTCTCTGGTGTAAAGAAATGATACGAGCCATCAATATGACTTTTAAATCGTACCCCTTCCTCATTAATTTTTCTTCTTCCCGATAAAGAATATACTTGATACCCTCCAGAATCGGTTAAGATATTTCGATCCCAATTCATAAACTTGTGCAAACCTCCTGCTTGTTCTATAATATCAATTTTTGGTCGTAGGTATAAATGATAAGTATTTCCTAGAATTATATCAGGATTAATTTCATCCTTTAATTCAGATTGATGCACTCCTTTTACAGTTCCTACAGTACCTACAGGCATAAAAATTGGAGTTTCAATAGTACCATGATCAGTCGTTATTTCTCCTGCTCTGGCTTTACTTTTTGGGTCGGTAATTTTTAAGTCAAATTTCATTGCTTGCAAAGATACAGTTATTTAAGAATTGAAAAGTTAAAAAAAATGAAACGTTTATCCTCTCTTTTTTCTTGGTGAATTACTTGCATTTCTTTTAAATTTTGCTGAATTTTTTCTAAAAGAAGCACTTTTTTTATTAAAATCGTTGGGCTTTCTGGTTGGCTTTTTTGAGGGCTGTGTTTTTACTTTTTTTTGAGCAACAGAGGCCTCTTCTGTTTTAGAAGATGTGGCTACCATTTTATGTATTTCGTCAAGCTCTTTTTCTGTAAGCTCACGCCATTGACCTATTGTTAATTTATCCAAATCAACATTCATTATTCGAGTACGTTGTAGTTTTAGAACTTCATACCCTAAATATTCACACATTCTACGAATCTGA
>JAESTN010000328.1 GCA_016763595.1 Flavobacteriaceae bacterium
TAAATTTGTAGAAACTGTGCGAATCGCTTTATCTACCAATTTTGTTCTGTCTAAAAAAGGTCGTATTTCGACACCTTCAGGCAAGCTTTCTTTAATTTGAGAAATCCGTTCTTTTACATTTTTAATTACCTTAGAAGAGTTTGCTCCTTTTAGCATCATTACAATACCTCCAACAACTTCTCCTTCACCATTACGCGTCATTGCTCCATATCGAACGGCGCTGCCAAATTGTACGATCCCAATATCTTTAATCAATATTGGGGTTCCATTACTCGTGTTTTTTACGACAATGTTTTTTATATCATCTAATTTCTCAATCAATCCTTGACTCCGAATAAAATAAGCTTTTGGGTTTTTATCTATATAAGCGCCTCCCGTATTTTCGTTGTTTTTAGCCAAAGCTTCAAAAACCTCGTTGATATTAACATGTAAAGACAGTAATTTTTCTGGCTGAATGGCAACTTCGTATTGTTTTAAAAAGCCCCCAAAACTACTTACATCTGCAATCCCTTCAATTCCCAATAGTTGCCGACGTACAATCCAATCTTGAATTGAGCGCAATTCCATGGCTGGGAATTCTTTCTCATAGCCTTTTTCGGCATAAATAGTGTATTGATAAATTTCTCCTAAGCCAGAAGTTAGTGGGGCCATTGTAGGCGTTCCTACGCCATCAGGAATTTGATTTTTTGCTTCTGATAAGCGTTCGTTTATTTGCTGTCGGGCCCAATAAACATCTACATTGTCTTTAAAAACAACGGTAACAACACTTAAACCAAATCGAGAAAAAGAACGTACTTCTTCAATATTTGGAATACTTGCCATTGTCATTTCTATAGGAAATGTAACTAATCGTTCTATATCTTGTGCAGATTGTGAGGGTGCCGAAGTAATAATTTGCACCTGATTATTTGTGATGTCTGGTACTGCATCAATTGGTAATTGTTGAACCGAATAGATTCCCCAACCAATTAAACCCAACATGAATACACCAATAATCAATTTACTTTTAATTGAAAATTTTATAATGCTATCTAACATTTTAATTTGTTTATATGTGATACAATAAATTAGGCAGCCAAAAAGCAACCCAATCTCGTTCCAATTCTTTTAAGAATTAGACTTAACCTATGTATGGTATGAACAAATTAAATTTGAGGAGGTTCAATAAGGGTATCTAAATAATTAGATACAAAAGATTTTTGATAAAAATGAATGGCTTTTTTCTCTTGAATACTTCCTAGTATACTTAAATAAGTAGCAAATGGAGCAATCAAAGCACTTGAAAAACCTAAAGAAGTACAATGATGATGGTGTTCTGTATTTTTATGCTCTTCAGAATCATTTTGATGGTGTTCTTCTTGATGATCATTGTCTAATACTTCTGTATGACTCTCAAGGGTATCCCCAAAAATCACAGCATCTGCATGTGCTTGAACCGGAGGGACAAGCATTAATAAGACAAATATGAAAATACCGAAATGTTTCAAAGCTTCTTTTTATAAATACAAAAGTATAACGTTTTTAGGAATAATTTAATTGTTTAGTCTATTTTTAACATATTCGACTTCTGTTTTTCCATGTTTTAATGGAACCCCATTTTCATCTAGAGAAACCATTACTATTTTATCAATCTCTATAATGGTTTTATGAGTCAATTTATTTCGAACCGTACATTTCAATGTTATTGAAGAGTTTCCAAAAGCCACTGCTTCCATTCCTATTTCAATAATATCACCTTGTTTGGCAGAACTTACAAAATCTATTTCTGACATAAATTTGGTCACAGTTCTAGAGATTTCTAATTGTATGATGGCGTAAATCCCCAATTCTTCGTCAATCCATTGTAACAAACGCCCACCAAATAAAGTTCCATTTGGATTTAAATCTTCTGGTTTTACCCATTTTCTTGTGTGAAATTTCATAATCTATATTTTTAAACTTGGATACAAATCTCGTATAATTAACCAATTATTACCAGCATTTACAATTGCTATTTTATATTTTACAATAAGAAAATACAATACTATTGTTCTATGTCAATTGCTTCAAACCCTATTAATAGTTCTGCATCGAAACTTGGAGAAACTTGAATTGGGTTACAACATACCTCACAATCTTCTACATAGGTTTGTTGAGACACACTGCTATCTAATAGCATTGAAACCGCTTCCCAACAATACGGACATTGAAAAAAATGCTCTAGCATACCTATTATATTTTACCAATGTATTTTCTAATAAACCATTCTACCGAAAAAAAGAAGATTGCTAAAAATAAGAGCAACTTCCATTCTATTAAATACTGCTGTATTGTTTTATTTTTTTGAATGGTAGCATAGCGTGTGTCAGAAATCAAATCCTGAATCAATGCATTAGCGTTTGATTCAAAATACAGCTTTCCCTTGGTATAATTTGCTAACAAGCTTAACGACTCTTGATTGGCTTTGGTAAACTGTTCTTCAATTTGATAGGTGGTTATTTTAAATTGTCCAGACCTTTTAATTGCTTGATTTCCTACAGTTACATCAAATTGATAATTACCAGATGGTAAACCTTCTAAAACTGCTTCAAACGAGTTGTTTTGCAGAGAAAACGGAACATTCTGATGCACATTAGTATCTGTATTTCTTAAATTCACATGTAAAGCTGCTCTTCCATCAAATTGATAATTTTTATCTACATAAAATGCAGAAATTGAAATTGGCGTATTAGCCGTGTATAATTTTTCATAGGTTAAACGCAAACGATCTCGCTTTTTAGTTGATGCCAAATACTGAACGAGGTTTCCTAAAAAAGCATCGAAATCTTGAAATGAATTGGTGTTTATAAATGAGCTTGCTCTCCACTTCCAAATTCCTTCTCCAAAAAGCACGGCACTTTTTTGGTCTCCGTTTTCAAAGGTTGCCAATAAAGGCGTTTTTGTTTCTATGCCCGATATGTTTTGATACAGCAACCCATCAAACTTCGTTTTCATCTGAATGCGACCAAAGGCATCTGTTAACGGAGAAAATGTTTCGAAACGAATGTCTTTTTGCCCAAAAGTTAAAAAACCATTGTTAAAAACAGCCCCATAGTCTTCTGTTTGATTGATACTATTTTTATAATAATTCGTTTGCATTTCATTTAAGAAATTCCAATTGGTATTTGCTCCTGTAATTACAAAGTAATTGCTTTTCTCTTTTTGTATCTTTTCAAATACTGATTGAAAAGCGATGCTTGGCTGATACAATATCACTAATTGATAATCAGCAATATCCCCAGTAAACGCTGTTATTTGTTGAATGGAAACAGACCGTTGTTTATTGGTTTCAATTGCTTTTTTAAACGCACCCAAATCTGGATGTAAAACGGATGTAAGCAGTAAAATTTTTGTTTGCTCATTCAAAACTTCGACAGAAAATGTCTTTGCATTGTTTTCTACATTCTCTTCACCTGTAATCGGTTTCACAGACGCTTTGTAATACTGAATTCCTTCTTTGGTAGAATTTATCGTTGTTGTAATTGTTTGCACCTTCTTATCTGCATTGAAAGCAAGGTTTCTTCTATAGATTGGTTTTCCTTTGTACTCTATAATCAATTGGCTTAAAACTGATTTATCACCTTCATACAATACGGTAATTTCTACTGGGAACTTGTTCTTTAAATAACTGTACTTATTCACATTAAGTTGTGAAATACTGATATCTGTTTGCGCCAAAGTATCACCAACAACAATTGGAAAGACATTCTTTTTTGTTGCTATATATGGATATAAGTTTCCGTTGGTTTGATTTCCGTCAGAAATTAATACCACAGGAGCAATACCATTTTTCTGCTGTGCTTCTACTCCATTGATCGCTTTGTAAATATTGGTTTGATTTTCTGAAAAAGGGAATGAATCTAATACATTTAGTGAATTCCCAAATTGGTAATACTGAACATTATATTTATCCGACAATGATGAGTTAGACCTAAAATTAGTTACAATTTCAGAAACTACGTTCTCTTTGTTAAAGTGTTTTATGGACAACGAGTTGTCTACCAAAACAGAAAGTATTGGCTTTTCGTTGGTGATTTCTTTTCTTTCAATGCTTGGGTTTATCAATA
>JAESTN010000329.1 GCA_016763595.1 Flavobacteriaceae bacterium
AAGAAGTCATTAAGAAATTCACTACTTCTTCTGCTATAAAAAAAGGAAATGGATCTACAAACACCTTACGAATTGTAAAACAAGGTGATCATTATAAATTTTATGTAAATGGAACCTATTTAACCCAAACCAATTTCGAATCTTTTTATGGACACCGATTAGGCTTTGTTGTTTATAACAAGCAAAAAATTTCTGTTGACAATATCTATATTAAATACCTTAAAAAATCAAACAAAACAATTGTTACTTCAAACACATTAAAAGTGCCATTGAATGAACGTTTTACGAGTAATACGAATGGCTGGAACTTAACCGATAATACCAATAGTAAAACCAGAATTAGCAATGGGAGGTTATATTTAAGAAACAATACAGAAAAAGGCGGTGCATTTATTAGTAAAAAAGTTGGAATTGACACCAGTAAAGATTTTATCATTGAAACCTCAGTAACGAGGTTAACAAGCGGTTCTACAGGATCTATAGCGCTTGCTTTTGGGAGACAAAACAACACCAATGAATTTGATTTATTTTTATCAAAAGATGGAAGCTATTTATTGCGAAAATTAGAAAACGACAAATCTATTAAGTTAATTCCTTGGACACGTACAAGCGCATTAAATACCCAAGCCTATCAAGCAAATAAAATTAAAATCGTTAAATCTGGGAATTTACTAAGGTTGTATATAAATGATCAATATGTAAACGAAGCTCCATATTCTAAGTTTTTTGGAAACTACATTGGCTTTAGTGTTTATAACAAACAAGAAATTTCTATTGACTATTTAAAAGTTTCATATCCTACTGCCGACTTTAACACACCGCCAGAGGTTGTTATTGTTGCACCTATTGTGGAACGTGGATTTAAAATTGTAAAAACAAAAAGAATTATCGTTCGTGGTAAAGCAACTGATAAAGACGGTATTTACGAAATAATAATCAATGGTATAGATGCTACAATTTCTGATGATGGTACATTTACGGCGAATGTTCCTTTAAAAATTGGAACCAATGAGTTGATTGTAACAGCAACCGATTTAAAACAAGCCTCATCCACAAAAAGGTTTACCATAAAAAGAAAATCACCGGATGTTGTTGATCCTATAATTGTCAAAAAAGAGAAAAAAATTGATACTGGTTTTGGTCAATATTACGCTTTGTTAATTGGTGTTAGTGATTATGGAGATGGCGCAATTACAGATTTAGCTGGTTTGCCAACTAAAGATGCTAGAGACTTAGGAAACGTATTAATTAATAAGTATAGCTTTAAAAAAGAAAACGTAGTAATTCTTAATAATAGCCCAAAAGCAAATGATATTATTAAAGAGTTTAGCAAGCTTAAAAAGAGAATTACCAATAAAGACAATGTCTTAATTTTTTATGCGGGTCACGGAATTTATGACGAAGTAAGTCAAGTTGGACATTGGTTGCCTTCTGATGCTGACATGGAATATGAACTCAATCTAATTAGTAATTCTCAAGTGGTAGATTTCTTAAAATCCATACAATCTAAACATACCTTATTAATTTCTGATGCTTGTTTTAGTGGAAGTATTTTTAAGACCCGATCTTTTGAAAAATCACCGAAATCTATTCAGAAAAAATACGAACTAACCAGTAGAAAAGCAATTACTAGTGGGACTTTAAAAACGGTTCCTAATAAAAGTATGTTCTTAAAATATTTATTAAAAAGGTTAGAAGACAATACAAACCAGTACCTATCTGCAAGGCAACTTTTTAATAGAATTGAAGAACCTGTGATGAATAACAGTCCAAATACGCCACAATATGGTACGATTTACGGAATTGGTGATGAAGGTGGAGATTTTATCTTCATAAAAAATTAAAATTTTTGTATTTTAGCAGCAACAAAAAAAAATAATTTTTGAAAAATCAACAACCAAAAAACTCTTTAAAGTATCGGCTTCATGAAATAATTTATGAAGCCGATACTCGTGGAGGCAAACTATTTGATGTCATATTACTCATTGCAATTCTAGCCAGTATTATCTTGGTGATGCTAGAAAGTGTAGAAAGTTTTGACGCAAAATATCATACCTTCTTAAATGTTTCTGAATGGGTAATTACCATCCTCTTTTCTATAGAATATATTGTTAGAATCGTTTCCATAAAAAAACCTTTAAAATACATTTTTAGCTTTTACGGAATTATAGACCTCCTTTCTACCATCCCTAAATACCTGTCCTTCATCTTAATTGGTTCACACAACCTTGCAGCCTTAAGAGCTTTGCGTTTATTAAGAGTGTTCAGAATATTAAAGCTTGCTAGATATATTGGCGCTTCTAACAGATTGATCGTTTCACTAAAAGCGAGTAGGGCAAAAATTGCAGTTTTCTTATTTTTTGTAGTCATTGTTTGTATCATCTTAGGAACAGTAATGTATATGATTGAAGGAGCAGAAAACGGCTTTACAAGCATTCCAAGAAGTGTGTATTGGGCAATTGTTACCTTAACTACAGTTGGCTATGGAGATATTGCTCCGCATACGCCAATTGGGCAATTTATTGCAAGTATTATTATGATTATGGGATATGGAATTATTGCCATTCCCACCGGAATTGTAACGACAGAAATGGCCAAAGCAAATACCATTCATACCAACACACAATCTTGCCCAGAGTGTTTAAAGGAAAATCATGTAGATGATGCAGATTTTTGTTATAATTGCGGAAGTAAACTCAACTAAATGTCATCTAAAAAAGAGAACGTTCTTATTACAATTGTTGGCCCTACTGCCATTGGAAAAACGGCTTTAAGTATTGAATTAGCAACCCATTTTAAGGCCGAAATTATTTCCTGTGATTCTCGGCAGTTTTATAAAGAAATGAGCATTGGAACTGCGGTTCCATCGGCAGAAGAACTACACGCAGCAACACATCACTTTATTCAGGATAGAAGTGTTTTTGATACCTATAACGTAGGCGATTTTGAACGAGATGCATTGGATAAACTCAAGCAATTATTCGAAACCAATACTGTCGTTATTATGGTTGGTGGTAGTGGTTTGTATGTAGATGCTGTACTTAACGGATTGGACTACTTTCCAAAAGTGAAACCAGAAATTAGAGAAAACTTAAATCAAGCGTTGCTTTCTAAAGGAATTGAACATTTACAACAGCAATTAAAGGCCCTAGATCTTGAAACATACAACAGCATTACCTTAGACAATCCACAGCGGGTAATTAGAGCATTAGAGGTTTGCATTGGGGCTGGACTTCCCTACTCTAGTTTTAAAAACAAGCCAAAAGAAAAAAGAAACTTCAGGTCTCTAAAAATTGGACTCAACGCCAATAGAGAAATCATCTACAATAGAATCAACCAACGAGTAGACATTATGATGCAAGAAGGGTTGCTTGATGAAGCCAGAACCCTATATCCTCATAAAGATTTAAACGCGTTGCAAACCGTTGGCTATAGAGAATTGTTTTCCTTTTTTGACGGAAATATCTCGAAAGAATTTGCCATTGAAGAAATTAGAAAGAATACACGCAGGTTTGCCAAACGACAATT
>JAESTN010000330.1 GCA_016763595.1 Flavobacteriaceae bacterium
AAACCTTATAGCTACTTTTGAAAATGGTTTGGAGGCTGTAAATGATTCGGTTATTGATTCGGCACAAATTATTTTTCTTGACATACAAATGAAAAAGTTAAATGGCTTGGAATTTCTTGAAGTCACAAATACAAAGGCAAAGGTTATCATTGTTTCAGCATATAGAGAGTACGCTTTAGACGGCTATCAATATGATGTTTCTGGGTACTTATTAAAACCTTTCTCGTTTCAACAATTTTTAAAAACGGTGCTGAAAGTTCAATCAGAAGCTTTGGAGGAGATCACTGATGAAAAACCTTATATTTTTATAAAGAGTGGAACTCAATATAAAAAAATAACCAAAAGCGATATTTTGTATGTGAAAGGAATGGCAGATTATTTGACACTATATACCACCTCAGAAAAAATACTAACCCTAATGTCGTTTAAAGATATTTTAAGTCTCTTAAATAGTTCAGATTTTATTAGAGTTCATAAATCATTTGTTGTTTCGATACCACATATTGATACAATATCAAGTGATAGTTTATTGATACATACTGAAGAAATTACCATCAGTAAAACATATAAAAAAGCTTTCTTTGATAGGGTGAAGAACTAAGAATTAGTACTTAATTACATGCTGATTTCACCTATCGGTTAGTCTATAAACAAATTTATGTCCACTCCAATTTTCATCAATTGATGCAACTTTTGTATCAACCAATCCATTTTTAAGTCCATATTTCATAATCATAAACTTATCTAGTTCTGTAGCTAGTTTAGATGCTTTTTTAGGCCAACTAATCCATAAAACCCCGTTCTTTTTTAGGCTTTCCTTTGCTATTTTATACAAACTCTCCAGCTCTGTAACGGTACGAACAAATATATGAATAAATACAAATTGTTGATGCTTTGCTGTTTCATTTATTAGAACATTAATAGGGAAGTCAACAAAAAAGTCAGTATATTTTTTCGGTTGATTTAATACCATAATTTCAGAACCTTCTGTAATTCCAAGTTTTTTATATAGTGGTGTTGTAGAGATTTTGTTAGTCATTATACACCCAATTGTTGTTTATAGATTAGTAATAAAACAACGGTTACAACTGAAATAAATGTTCCAACTTTTATGTACCAAAGCGTTAAAGAAGAAATAATAAGTCCGAAAATAAAAGTCCAATCTTGATCTGTCCACAAGCCGTATACCCAGGTTAACCAACCTAAACCCAACACAATAAATAGAGGTCCTAATTTGAAAACATTTATTTTCAATTTGTAAAAAATTTTCGCCCAAGGTCCAGGTTTTTCTGGCCCCATGTATTTTCCTTTAATCAGAACATGAAAACCATCCATGGTCATAAATAATCCATTTGCAATGGCAAGGATTGTCATTATTATTTTTACTGTCATCTGTTATTTAAAAATAGCGTTCCTTTAGAATGTTTATATGGTGTTTTTCGTGGCCAATTATAGACTTTAGAAAATCTTCAAGCGTAACTTCATATTGTCTGGCCATTCCTTTTATGTTTAATTGTTTTTCAGACAATCCTTCGATAAAGCTAACAGATGCCTTTCTAACGTTTACAAAGTCAGTTATTAATTGTTGCAATGTTAACGCGTCAAAACGACTGTTCTCTATTAAAAAAAGTTGATCGTAACCCCATAGTTCTACGGATTCATTTCTACTCATTAAAAAGGCGCGAAATGTCATTATTCTTTCGTGATCCGTTAGATGTCCAAGGACTTGTTTAATACTCCACTTAGTAGGTTCATAGCGATACACCGCTTTTTCTTCACTGATGGAATTTAGAAATGTAATGGTGGATTGCGAAGAGAATATGGACTGACAGTTCATGTTCTTTACAAAGTCAAAATAATAGGGAAATCCAGCTTCGGGTGTATATTTCACTTTACTCGTTTTAGTTTAATTATTGATAAAATGGTTGTCACTTTTAATTTTCGTTTAAATATAGCAATTAATGATACTGATTGTTAGATGTATCTCCTTTATTCATTTACAGAGATAAAAGTTTCTACCTCTGCAGTATCTCCATCAAAATATTTTTCTCCGTGTATCGTGAAATCTGCTTTATATGTACGTGCTTGGTTCAGTGTATTATTTCCCCATATTTCCATCCAAGTATTCACAACAGCTTCTGGCATTTTTCCTTTTGAAACAAACTTTCGGTATGCGGATTTTTTAATTGTTATTCCAACAAAACCTTTTGGGATATTTTCTAACGAACTCACAGGCAATCCAATAATTGTAGTATATGCTCCTTTAAAATCGGTTTCATAATCTGTGTATACTGCATACATATTCTCATTTAGTTTATTCGGAATTTGTTCTTGAATTTTCTCATCCCAAAACCTCCCCCATATTCTTTCTATGTCTTTGGAAGCTTGTCCATTTTCGTTCGTTGTTCTTATGGAAATTCCGATTATTTTAAATTCGTCAATATTTTGATGGTTCATCGATTTAGCTTTATTTATGTGTACTTCAGTTTTACAAGAAAATACGATACATGTAAAAAGAACATACTTTTGAACGTTTTTCATGATCGTTTATGAAGCTCCAAATGTAACCTGCTATGGTGACAGATTATGTCAAGGGTAGTACACCAATTTCAACTAATTTGATATTTTTTTAGTCTGACAGGTATTGATTGATAAGAAGTTTTTTTGCATTGGGCTTACTAGTTTCATATAAGAATAGCTATGGATTTACATCCGAGAAATCCCCAAAGGAAATTCAGATCTGGTAAATTTGCTATGACCATTTGGTACATCCCAAATTGAGTACTTATTTTCACACACTATTGTACATAGGCCTTATTTTGTGAACTCTCAATTTTTGAACTTTATCAGTTTTCCAAATTTCAATTTCATAACAATCTTCTCCATCGAGATCCTCTTCTGATAGTGTATCCAAATCAACATAATAAACTCTAACTCTATAGATTCCGTTTTCTAATTTAATTCGTTTTGCATCTCGAAAATTCTCCATACATCCAATTACTACTAGCTTTCCAGAAATTATAGCTACATCAATTTCATTAATTTGGAATACTTGATTTAGATTTTCTTTTAATTTGGGTTCAAGATCATATATTTCAAGATTCACCTCTTAAAATACTAAATTTTATCCTTGGTTAAACTTCATTAATAAGCACTAAACTTTAGGTTTAGCACTTATTAACTATATATTATACCCGTGGTTCTATGCCGTTTTCTTCACTTTCCAATCGTTTTTTAAATATTCTAAAGCTTCAATTAGTGCTTCTTTTGATGATTTAGGATTGAAGTTTAATTCTTTTCTAGATTTACTAATATTAAAATCTTGATTTACGCCATAAAACATATCTATATAATGTCTTTCTAATAACGGAGCTTTTCCTGTTAATTTGCTTGAGAACTCCATTAATCCGGCCACGGAATACAATAAGAATTTAGGTACCTTTTTGGGAATCTTCAATTTTAATTCAGGAAATAATTCTGAAGCTATTTTCACACTCTCTTGAATTGAAGTATGTTGCTCATTGGCTAAAATATAACGCTCACCATTTTTCCCTTTTTGCATTGCATTGAAAGCGCCTAAAGCCACATCTTTTACATCTATCCAATTTAACGATATATTTGTGTCTACAGGAATTTCATTATTAAGAATTTGGTATACTAGGTCGTTAGAGTAACTTAATTTGTAAGCCTCACTACCGATCATTGCCGAGGGCAAAATTAAGACTGTTCTAATTCCATATTTTTTACCCAATTCAATCGCAAGTTTGTCCGAATCATTTTTAGAATTGTAATACCAATTTCTTCTGTCTTTATTGTATCCATTATCCACATTTGCAGGCAATTTTGTGTAATCCAAGGAGGCTACCGAACTTATAAATACAATGTTTTTGATACCACATTCTTTTGCGGTGTCGAACACATTTATAGTGCCTTGAACATTCGTGTCATAAATTTCTTCCTTCGGTTTTTTTGCCCACATACTAAAGTTTGCACCTACTGCATATAGATTTGTAACCCCTGAAAATGCTTTTTTAAGTGATGCTCTGTCTGTAATATCTGCTTGTACAACTTCACAATCTAAGCCCTCAAAAGCTTGTTGATTGCCCATGTTTCTTGTTGTTGCCCTTACGTTTACACCTTTAGATAATAATACCCTTACTAAGTTGTTTCCTAAATGCCCATTGGCACCTGTTACTAATGAAATTTCTTTGCTCATTTTTTATGTTTTTATATTTGAGCAAATGTCAGTAGTTTTTAGACTTTGTAAAATAACATTTGTTAGAAAGTGATTTGTTTTCGAATGCGACTTAAGGATTGGGGCTCCATTCCTAAAAAAGAAGCTATATTTTCAATAGAAACATTTAAAGCCATTTGAGGTGAATTGTTTATAAATTTCAGATATCGTTCTTTGGCTGTAAGTATTTGAAAATCTTTTGCACGTTCCAATTTACGATTGAGGTGTTCATTGGTCACAATCTCGACATAATTAGTCCAAAAATCTCCTGATTGTTTTAAAATATCAAAATCTGGTTTAGAAATTTTCAACAATTTACAATTCGTAATCGCTTCGAAATTATCTACCGAGGGGGTTTGGTGCATAAAGCTATCCAAAGAAGTGAAAAATTCGTTTTCACTAACAAGATATTGGACTATTAGTTTTCCATCTATATTTTGATACCCTTTAACAATACCAGTACTTAAAAAATTAATATATCCTTCTGTTCCCCCTGCCTTTAAAAGATTTGTTTGTGCAGAAACATCCTCATATACAAAGTGCTTTTCTATTAAATTGACTTCGTCTTTAGTAATTGTAATTCGTGATTTTATATGTTTTATTAAGTTTTTCATTGTGTAGATTATAATGGTACAAAAAGCGAGGTCCCTGAGCTTGTAGAAAGCAGGGGTTTTAGTGGTAGGCCAGAACGAGTAATCAAGTATATGTTGTGTTACAAACTGGCTTTTATTCGTTCAGTAATTTCCTTAATTGTTCCAAGTCCATCGAAGGTTAAAACCTTGATTTTTGATTTCATATATTCAATAGCAGGTCTTGTTGAATGCTCATAAACTTCAATTCTTTTTATATGAATTTCAGGATCTTTATCATCTTTTCGGTCAGATGTTTCTGCTCTCTTTTTTGCTCTTTTTAAAAGCTCAAGTTTTGGAACATCTATATTCAGGACTTTTCCAATTTGCATTTTCTTTGATTTCACTAATTCAAGTAGATCGTTTACTTGCCTTTTAGTTCTTGGATACCCATCTAATATGATTCCCTTGTGAGATTTGTTTTCATCTAAGATTTCGCTAAAAAGGTCTTTCATGATCGCGTCTGGAACCAAATCTCCTTTTTCCTCATATTCGGACATTATTTTCCCGATTTCTGTTCCGTTTTCTTTTTCTAAACGGCATCTGTCTCCAGTTGATATATGTTTAAAATCTAATTGTTCATTTAAAATTTCACATTGAGTTCCTTTTCCTGAGTAAGGAGGTCCTGTTATTATTAGTATTTCCATTTATATTTTTGTTGTGCTTATTTGCAATGGTTTTGTCTAAGGTTTTTTGTTGTTAAAGAGCGCTGTACTTTCCAAGCATGTACTGAACACAATTGAAATAGGAAAATTCTGTAAGCATTTAATGATACCGATGTTAGCCTGTTATTTTATTTTCAATGAGCGCATTATTTCATCCGCCGTTTGCTCCCATTCAGCAATGCTTTTTTCAGTACAATTAAATGTCAAAAGTAGTAACTTCCCATTCAAATCAGTAAAGAACATTACATTGTATATTTTCGTGTCAATTGCAGGAGTAATTAACTTTAAATACCCTACTTTTTGTCCGTTAATTTCTTTCACTCCTGAACCTCTCCATTCGGCAGAAGGATACATTTTTTTAAACGCGTTTACAAAATTTTCTACATAGGATGCTATTAAATCTTGACTAGCTTTATTTTGCGTTAAGTTCAAAGCAACATTTATTCCGCCACTTTCGTTCGAATATACAAGTGTCGGTCTCCTTTCAGAAGGATATTTTAGCTTCATCAATTCTTCAGGCATTATATCAAATTTTTTCGGAATTTTCAATTCAACTTTGCCATCTAATAAAGACTTTAATTCAAGCTCGATTTCTCCAATTGTCATTGAGAGTAGTGGAATTAAAAGCATTCCAATAAACATTAGTTTTAAATTCTTCATTTGGTTTGTAATTCTTTGGTTTTAATTGATGTTAATGGTCTTTAAGGGTTTAAAACACATTCCTTTTCGGGTTTTAAATCCCGTTTCTTAAAATGCGCCAACTTGTGGTCTGGCAAATATCCCTTATTATTTTTGTCCTTTATTGTATAACGTTATTTCTCTACGATGTTGGCTGTTTCTTTGGCTATTCCAATTGTTGCAATTGCACCACTATTGAAATTTAAAAAATCCTTTTCAATTCCGTCACTAAATATAATTCCATTATTTGGCATAAATGATTCTATTGTCAATGTGCTATTTCTAATAATCCCTGCAGTCATTTCTGTTTGAGTTCTTAAACTCTTGAATGGTTCTCTAACTGCAAAAAGTAAATCATTTTCTTTTAATTTAGGTTGTTTTAACGTGAGATTTTTCTCAAACATATTTGTAACACCGTAGGCCATATTAAAAATTGAACTTAACCAACCGGTTGAACCTGCTGGAGTAGACACTATGATTCCACTTGAAGAGTGCTGTTCCGTTTTATTTTTGAATGTTATTTTGTACCGTGCCGAAACGTGAGAGGAAGCTCCTATAAATAAATCATTAAAAGCAAGCAATCTTTGACCATCATTTAATTTTGCTTCGGCAAAATTCATAATCTTTGAATTGTATTTATTGGTCATTACATTTTCTACTCCTTCAATAAAATTTGTTATATTAAATGGCAACAGTATTCCATCATATCTTTCGGTGTCTGGATTTACAGCAATTATCGGTTGGTTATCTGAATATTTTGCCGTGTTCGCTACAAGTCCATCTTGTCCAATAACAACAATTATATTATTCTTAGAAAAAATATAAGAAGAAACATATTGTCTATCTATTGTTTTATTTTTAATTACTTTAGACAGTTGAGTTTGTAAAGAATTTAATGCGTTTTTAAAAATCTCATCTTCGATTTCGTATTCTTCAAAATTACCACCAAGTCTTTCAATGTAAAACTTAGCTTGTGCCTTCGTATTAAATCTTTCAATAAGTGTTTCAAGACGCGTTTTACTCTTTACAATTATTGCATACTCGAAACTCATTATTTGGCTTTCCCTTTTTCGTTTAATATAGAATCTAATAAATCAGGACTTATATTTAAGTTTCCTATTTTATCCGCATTGCTTGCTAATTCTCTAAATGCAAGTGAAATATTAAATCTTGGATCTGAATTATTATTTAGGGCTGTTAAGGTTTTCCAATCCATATTTCGATATGGTTTTAAAGTAGTTTCTAAAACATAGCCTTTTGTTTCAGCTTCTTTTTTGTCATTTTCTGTTTTTTGTTCAATGAGTGATTTGCGTTGATTTTCTACCGAAATATCTGCCTCCAAATTCATTTCTCTCAATTT
>JAESTN010000331.1 GCA_016763595.1 Flavobacteriaceae bacterium
CAAATAGCTAGCCGTATAGCTCTTTTTACATTTTAGTAAATCTTCAGGAGTCCCTTGAAATAGCAATTCACCACCCGTTTTACCACCTTCTTTTCCGAGGTCAATAATATAATCTGCACATTTAATCAATTCTATATTATGTTCTATTACAATAATAGAATGCCCTTTGTCAATTAGAGCATTAAAAGAATCTAATAATTTTTTAATGTCATGAAAGTGCAATCCAGTTGTGGGCTCATCAAAAATAAATAGTGCTTTGTCTTTAGTGTTTCCTTTTACTAAAAACGAGGCCAATTTAATACGTTGCGCTTCACCACCCGATAGGGTAGAAGAGGACTGCCCTAATTGTACATATCCCAATCCAACATCTTGCAATGGTTTTAATTTTTGAACTATTTTATATTGTTCGTGTTCTGTAAAAAAAGCAACAGCATCATCAATCGTAGAATTTAAAACATCATCAATAGATTTTCCGTAGAAAGTAATTTCTAAGACTTCTTTTTTAAAGCGTTTTCCGTTGCAGGCATCACATTCCAAATGGACATCTGCCATAAATTGCATTTCAATAGTAACTTCTCCTTCTCCTTTACAAACTTCACAACGACCACCCTCTACGTTAAAAGAAAAATGCTTAGGCTTATAGTTTCTTATTTTCGACAACTTCTGATTTGAGAATAAACTCCGAATATCATCATATGCTTTTATGTAAGTTACAGGGTTTGATCTTGAAGAACGACCAATAGGGTTTTGATCAATAAACTCAATATGTTTTATGCTTTCAAACGATCCTTTTATTTCTGTGAATTGTCCAATTTTATCTCCATAACCAATAATTTTTTTCTGCAGTGCTGGAAATAATATTTTTTTGACTAAAGTACTTTTTCCACTACCAGAAACTCCAGTAATTACCGTTAAGTTGTTTAAAGGAAAAGTAACATCAATATTTTTTAAATTATTTTCTCTAGCTCCAATTATTTCAATAAAATTGTTTGTTTTTCTTCTTGTAACTGGAACTTCAATTTTTAATTGCTCATTTAAATACTTGGCCGTTAAAGAATCAGATTTTAGAATGTCTTTAAACTTTCCTTCAGCAACAACATGTCCACCATAAGTTCCTGCTTCTGGACCAATATCGATGATGTAATCTGCAATTTTCATAATGTCCTCATCGTGTTCTACCACAATAACTGTATTCCCTAAATCGCGCAAATCTTGAAGAACCCCAATTAATCGCTCCGTATCTTTTGGATGTAAACCAATACTTGGCTCATCTAAAATATACATGGATCCAACCAAGTTACTACCTAACGAGGTTGCCAAGTTAATTCGTTGACTTTCTCCTCCAGAAAGGGTATTTGATGTTCTGTTGATTGTTAAATAACTTAAACCTACATCTTGCAAGAATTGCAATCTATTATTGATTTCGGTCAACAGTCTTTTTCCAATTTTGAGGTCGTATTTATCTAATTCTATGCTGTTAAAAAAAGCAGACAATTCATCTATTGGTAAAGAAACCAATTCTGAAATAGTTTTGTCAAAAACCTTAACGTAGTTTGTCTCTTTACGTAAACGGTTTCCACTACAATCGGTACATTTTGTTTTACCTCTGTAACGAGAAAGCATTACTCTATTCTGAATTTTATAGCTCTTCTCTTCTAATTTCTGAAAGAAGTGGTGAATTCCATTAAAATTCTTATTTCCGTTCCAAATCAATTCTTTTTGGGTTTCTGATAATTCAAACCAAGGTTTATGAATCGGAATATCAAAATTAAATCCGTGATTAATTAAATCATCTTTATAATTTCTAAAGCTGTCTGATTTAAAAGGTAAAATTGCGTCTTCATAAATTGATAGGCCAGTATTTGGAATTACCAGGTCCTTATCTATTCCAATTACACTACCATAACCCTCACAAGTAGGGCATGCTCCATAGGGATTGTTAAAACTAAATAGATGTGTGTTTGGCTCTAAAAATGTGATTCCGTCTAACTCAAATTTATTACTAAATGCAACAACTTTAGAAGTGCTTAAATTTTCTATAGTACAGGTTCCTTTGCCTTCAAAAAACGCCGTTTGGATTGCATCCGCTAATCGGTTGTAAAAATCTTCATCATCTTTTAAAACAATTCGATCGACAACTAATTGTAGTGCTTCTTTTTTATACGTATCAAAAGGGAATTCTTCAATTCTAAGAATAGAATCTCCCATTTTAATTCGTGCATATCCTTGTTGAGAAAATACACTTAAAAGAGTTTTTAGATCTCTAGTTTCTTCTAAAAATATAGGAGCTAATAAAAGTAGTTTTGAACCTAATTCATACTTCTTTATGTGCTTGATTACATCTGCAACCGTGTCTTTTTTTATTTCTTTATTAGAAATAGGTGAAAATGTCCTACCAATTCTAGCATATAATAACTTTATGTAATCGTAAATCTCGGTTGATGTTCCAACTGTAGACCTTGGATTTGTAGAATTCACTTTTTGTTCTATGGCAATCGCCGGAGCAATTCCTTTAATATAATCTACTTTGGGTTTGTGTAATTTACCTAGAAATTGACGCGCATATGAAGATAGACTTTCTACATATCTTCGTTGGCCTTCTGCATACAATGTATCAAAGGCTAAAGAAGATTTTCCGGAGCCAGAAAGCCCCGTTATTACGACGAGTTTGTTTCTTGGTATTACAACATCAATATTTTTTAAGTTATGCAATTTTGCACCTTTAATAATGATGTTTTCTTTTGGATTTACGCTGTTTAAATCTAATTTCATTTCTAAAAAAAGTAAGCGTTAAAAATACCATTTTTTGAAATAATAAAATCATTTATTTTACTTAATTATGTTATTTAATTTGTGGTTGTGGAAAATTTTTGTCATATTTGAATCAGATATTCACTTAAAAATACGCATATAGAATAAAATTACTTTAACCGTTTATTAAAAATAATAGGAACCAGAAGGCAATCTTGCTTTCTAAAAGTAATTTATAATGCGTAAAAACTCAACCCTAGACAGCATATTAGTAAGTAATTACATTCAAGGTAATGAAGCATCTCTTGAAATTTTAATTAAGAGACATCAACAGCGTTTATTCAGCTTTATTTATAGTAAAGTAAAGGACAAGGATATAACAGAAGATATTTTTCAAGATACTTTTATAAAAGTAATAAGAACTTTAAAGAAAGGAAATTACAATGAAGAAGGGAAGTTTTTACCTTGGGTAGTACGTATTTCCCATAATTTAATTATTGATCATTTTAGAAAATCCAATAGAATGCCAACCTTTAGAAATACAGATGAATTTGATATTTTTTCTGTGTTGGGTGACGGTGTTTTAAATGCAGAAAAAAAATTGATTAAAGAGCAAATTCATTCGGATGTAAGAGAATTGGTAAATGAGTTACCCGATGAGCAAAAGCAGGTATTGGTAATGCGAATTTACAATGATATGAGTTTTAATGAGATCTCAGAAAATACAGGTGTCAGTATTAATACAGCTTTGGGAAGAATGCGTTATGCGTTAATCAACTTGAGAAAACTCATTGAAAAAAATAAAATTATTTTGGTGAGTTAAATACTAAAAGTAAAAATGTGTCGTTATTAGGTTAACAATCAGAGAATAAAACCATATTATATGATGCAACTTTACTCTAAGAAGTCTCCTGAATTTAGGGAGCAACCTAGAAAAGAAACAATTCAATTTTTAGTTAACTTTTCAAAATCATTAAAAGTTATAAAAACTAAATCCGACTTTGTCATTGAATTGAATTTGAATTAAGAGGGAAAAGCCTTAACTGCCAGTTGAGGCTTTTTTTATGCCTTTTTTTTCGTGTAATATTCTTCTAAAACTGATTTTCTTCCAATGGTTTTAGTAATAATATCATTTTCTAAATTCCATCCTCTAGCAGGAGAATATTCTCTACCATACCAAATAATTTGTAAATGCAAATCGTTCCACAATTCTCTAGGAAATAATCTTTTCGCATCTTTTTCTGTTTGTACAACGTTTTTGCCGTTGGTTAAATTCCATCGAAACAGTAATCTATGAATATGTGTATCAACAGGAAATGCAGGTACTCCAAACGCCTGACTCATTACAACACTTGCCGTTTTATGTCCAACAGCTGGTAATTCTTCTAGTCCGTCAAAACTTTGTGGAACTTCACCTTGGTATTTGTCAATCAATATTTTTGACAAACCATAAATACCTTTACTTTTCATTGGAGATAACCCACAAGGCCGAATGATTTCTTTAATTTCTTCTACACTCATCTTTATCATGTCAAAAGGATTATCAGCCTTGGCAAATAAAATTGGTGTAATTTTATTGACCCGAACATCTGTACATTGCGCAGATAATAATACGGCGATTAACAGTGTGTATGGACCTTTATGATCTAGTGGAATAGGTATTTCTGGATACCTACTGCTTAAGGTTTCAATTACAAAATCTACCTTTTCTTGTTTATTCATTTAAGAGAGTTACAAAGTTTCAAAGTCTGCAAGTTACAAAGTTAAAGTAGAATTAAAATTTATTTTTAGTCAAAAACATACTTCGCTACTTTGTACCTTTGTAACTAAAAAAAAAGATGACGACATTAAAAGTAGGTGATAAAGCACCAAATTTTGAAGCGCTAGATAATAAAGGAAATACGATAAAACTTGCAGATTATGTTGGAAAGAAATTAGTACTGTTCTTTTATCCAAAAGCAAGTACGCCAGGTTGTACGGCAGAAGCATGTGACTTAAGAGACAACTATCAATCTTTTTTAGCCAAAGGATATGCTATTCTAGGAGCAAGTGCCGATTCGGCAAAAAGACAACAAAATTGGATTGATAAACATGATTTACCTTTTCCATTATTAGCAGATGAAGATAAAGTTGTAATCAATGCTTTTGGTATTTGGGGCCCAAAGAAGTTTATGGGCCGTGAATATGATGGAATCCATAGAACAACCTTTGTAATTGACGAAAACGGAATTATTGAAGACGTAATTGCCAAAGTGAAAACAAAAGAGCATGCAGCTCAAATATTATCATAAAAAAAACCGAGCTATTTAGCTCGGTTTTTTTTATTTAATACTCAAGTATGAACTGTGTCGTTTCCTTGTCAAACATATTTTTATATTTCGTTGATTTTTTAACTGCTTCAAGGTATGTTTGAAAGAAGTTTACCCCATTATAAGGGATAATGGAAGCCAGTTTTTTAGTGTTATATACGGCAACAATTACTCTTGACAC
>JAESTN010000332.1 GCA_016763595.1 Flavobacteriaceae bacterium
AAAACTCTTAACTGTTTATAGAAAAAAACTAATTGAAGTAACGAGTTAACTGTTGTACCTTTGTAAATCTAAATCCTTTGTATGAAAACACTACTAAAAATCCTTTTTGTCATATTTATTGTTTGGATGTGTGTTGGGATTTACCTGGTACAAACAGCCCACCCAAAAGCACAAATTGTAATGGGCTTAGGAATTTTCTTCTTGTCATTTTTATTGATGCCAGTTTTTATTTACTACCGATATAGAGATGGTAAATACAAAAAATACCAGTTCAATGATAAAAAAATAAAAGAGGCTATTAATCAAAAAAAGATCTAGGACTCATTTTTTGTAAAAGTGGCGTATACAGGAAAATGATCTGAATATCCTTCTTGATACCACTTGTGAATATAGGTTCTAAATGGACTTCCTTTTAATTTTCCCCTTTTAATTTTTAACCACTCTTTATCAAATATTTCTGCTTGTTTAAAAGAGAGTTTATCGGTGTGTTCTTCTAAGAAATTTTTACTGACAATAATTTGATCAAATAAACTCCATTTTCCTTGAAAACAAGTAGTGCCTTTTGAATCAGGATCAAATAAGTGTTTCATTGGGTTGTGAAATTCTTCAGTTACCAAATAATCGTGAACGCTCTCATTGGTAGGATTGTCATTAAAATCGCCCATTAGGATAATTTTCGCATCCGGTTCGGTGGCATAAATTGTCTGTATGATTTCTTGTAAATTAATAGCTGCATCAATTCTTTTTTGATCCGTATTTTCACCGCCTGTTTTTCTGGAGGGCCAATGATTTACCAAAAGATGAATCTTGTCTCCTTTTAATTTTCCGACAACCCATAGAACATCTCTTGTATAATCTCTATTTCCACGTGAGTTTTCTATAAACATAGGATACGCTTTGCTGTCTAACAATTCGAAATGCTGTTTGTTATACAATAAAGCGGTATCAATGCCTCGTTCATCAGGAGAATCATAATGAACATAGGCGTAAGGCGTTTCTTTTAAATTGGGATGATTTATTAAATCCTGTAAAACAGTTTCATTCTCCACTTCTACCAAACCTATTAGCACGGGAGATATAGAAGACTGTTCTATTCCTAATTGAGAAATTACAGCACTTATTTTTTGTAATTTATCTTGATACCGTTCATAACTCCATGTTTTTTTTCCTGAAGGGGTAAAATCGTCATCTCTAGTCTTTGGGTCATTGTCAATGTCAAACAGATTTTCAACATTGTAAAAACCAATGGTAAAAATATTTTTTTTAGAATTCAAGATCGAAGAATTTTGATGCATTTTTTAGCTATTGATGCTCGAAAATACAAAAAGAAATGAAGGAAATATACATTGTGGTAACAGTCTTTTTAGTAGCTAATGATGAAAATTAAAAAAAAGAGGACAATTTTTCTAAAACCAGGTAAAACGATTGAGGATTAAGTGCTTTTAAGTTCTTTTTTGTGTCATATAAGCAATATAAAGAAACGGTTAAATAAACTGTTCTTTTCATTTAGATAACCAAAAGAATGCTCTTTGTTAATTCAGCTTGTAGTCTCAGTTTTATAAAGTTAAAGTAGTTTTACAAGGTGAAACAAAACAACTATAATAAATGAAAAAGTTAATCGTATTATTTTTAGGGCTTACCTTCAGTACAACTGTGTTATTTGCAAACAATGACACCCCAATCGAAGCAGCGAAGAAACAGCTAAGAATAGCGGTTATAAAGCTACTTGGAAACCATGAGTTTCCGTTAACAACAATGGTTGCTGCAGCAGAAATATCCATGTTGCTATCGACTAAAAACGAGTTGGTAATTATTTCAGTGAAATCAGAAAATAGACAGTTAGAAAGGTATCTCAAAAGAAAATTAAACTACAAAAAAGTGCATATAAATGCACTTATAAAAATAAAAATTATACAATCATAAATTATAAGAGTAAACACAATTAGTTATTTGAATTGATACATCAAAAACCTTCGTCTAATAGATTGAGGTTTTTCTTTATAAAAAATTCTAATTCTTTGTATCTTTGCCACATATGATAGAAGCAAGAGAAGTGGTTTCAGAAAAAGCGGTGTTGATTGGTGTAATAACCCAGTTACAAGATGAAACACAGTCTGAAGAGTATTTAGATGAATTAGAGTTTTTAACAGAAACTGCGGGAGGAGTTGCTGTAAAAAGATTTACTCAGAAATTAGAAAAAACACATCCAAAAACATTTATTGGAACAGGGAAATTAGAAGAAGTTGCTGCATATATAGAATCGCATAATATAGGTACGGCCATATTTGATGACGAATTATCACCAGCACAAATACGAAATATAGAAAAAGTCCTAGATTGTAAAATCTTAGACAGAACGAATTTAATCTTGGATATTTTTGCTCAAAGAGCACAAACAAGTTCTGCAAAGACCCAAGTAGAATTGGCGCAATGTCAATATTTATTACCGCGATTAACACGTCTTTGGACACACCTTGACAAGCAAAAAGGGGGTATTGGAATGCGTGGACCTGGGGAAACAGAAATTGAAACAGATAGACGTATCATTCGGGATAAAATAACCCTTCTTAAAAAGAAATTGGCGACCATTGATAGGCAAATGGCTGTGCAGCGTAAAAACCGTGGTAAAATGGTGCGCGTTGCTTTGGTTGGATATACCAATGTTGGGAAATCTACCTTAATGAACTTGATTAGTAAAAGTGATGTGTTTGCAGAAAATAAATTGTTTGCAACGCTAGACACAACAGTTCGTAAAGTAGTTGTAAAAAACATTCCTTTTTTAATGACGGATACGGTTGGGTTTATCCGAAAATTACCAACACAATTGATAGAATCTTTTAAATCTACCCTAGATGAGGTTAGAGAAGCAGATTTATTGTTGCATGTAGTGGATATTTCTCATCCAAATTTTGAAGACCAAATTGCATCGGTAAATGTTGTTTTAGATGAAATTGATAGTGCTAATAAACCCACCATTATGGTGTTTAATAAAATAGATGTCTATGCCCATGAAACAATTGATGAAGACGATTTGGTAACTCAGAAAACCAAAGCCCATTATACTTTAGAAGACTGGCAAAAAACATGGATGAGTGATATAGAAACGACAAGCGTATTTATGTCTGCCATTAATAGAGATAATATTGAGGAATTTAAGCAGGAAGTCTACAATGAAGTAAAGAAAATTCACATTGAACGTTTTCCGTATAATAACTTTTTATATGATGAGTATACTGAAGAGTAATTAGGCTTATTTTTTTTGATAGTTAAAAATCTTTTTTCTTAAAGGGGCATTTATGATTGCGATTTGAATAAAAAAAATGAACCAATAAATGGGGAATTTAAATAGTGTGTAGCGCATTGTAAAAGCATCAAAAGCGTCATCATGTACTTGGCTATTTAATTCCCATTCAATTATAAAAGAAATAATTGGACAGGCAATACCTAAAATCAAAATTAGCAGGATATAAATAGAGAGTTTATGTAGCTTTTTATTCCAAAGTCTTGCATTGAGATAAATTAAAAAGGCAATTAAAAGAATGTCAAAAAAATTAAAAAGTGCGTTAAACATCGCCTTTATTCTTCTTCAAAATCAAAATCATCAATAATTCCTAGGCGTTTCGCTCTTCTTTTCCAGCTTTTCCTAGCCAACGCTTGTAAGTCTTCAATGGTATCGCTTTCGTCCATGATTTCTAGTCCAAGCAGCGTTTCAATCATGTCTTCTTGAGTGACCAATCCACTCACAGAACCGTATTCATCTACTACCAAAGCAATATGCTCTCGTTGTTCAATTAATTTATCAAATAAATCAGGAATCGGTAAACTTCTTTTGGTAATTAAAATAGGTCTTTTAATTTCTCTTAATTGTTGCTTTCCGTTGCCTTTTATAATCGCTTCTAGTAATTGATCCTTTAAAAAATAACCGGTAATATCATCTGGATTCCCTTCATATAACGGGATTCTAGAAAAACGTAAATTTGGGTTGTCGTCAAAAAACTCTTCAATCATTTGCGATTCATTTGCAGATTTTAAGACCGTTCTTGGTGTCATAATATCTTTTACTTCTACTTTTTTTAAGTTTAATAGGTTTCTGATTACTTTACTTTCAGATTCTTGAAAAACACCTTCTTTTTCAGCAATATCTGTCATGGCAGAAAAATCTTCTCTACTCAAAACAGATCCATGTCCAGATTTACCAAAGAGTTTTGTAAACAATTGTAACACCCAAAGGATTCCAGTCCATTTAAAGAAAAAGATAAATAGTGTTAATGTTTTTGTGCTAAATTTTGCCAGCTTTTTCCAATGTGTTGCACCAATTGTTTTGGGTATAATTTCAGAAACAATTAAAATTAGAAGCGTCATAATTGTAGATACGATTCCAACAATATTTATTCCGAATAGATCTATTTTAAAAGGGAGCTGTTCTGCTTGTACACCCACTAAAATAGCACCAACAGTATGCGCAACTGTATTTAATGTTAGTATGGCAATTAAGGGTTTGTCAACATCGTTTTTTAATTTCTCTAACTGAAAAGCATAGGCTTTTTTCTCTCCCTTCTCTACTTCAATAAATGTTCGAGAAACACTTAGCAAAACGGCTTCAAGTATGGAGCATAAAAAGGAAATGAAAATAGAAAGTGAAGCAAATAAAATTAAAAGTGTCATATGGTTATTTTGTTGGTTAAAGATACTAAAAAAAGAAAACCGCAAGTAGGCCTACTTGCGGTTCTTTTTATGAATTATTTTTTATTAAAAAATATAATTAACGCCTAGCCCAAAAACTTCTTTAAACTGTACTTTACTAGATGCATTATCATCTATAATGGTATGTAGGTTTAAATTGGTAGATAAGTATTTGTTAATCTGCATTACAAAACTTAATTGGTAATCAATATCTATGTTTTGTGGAGTGTCTAGGTAGTTGGAATATACATTTAAAATGTTTTCCATAGTAATGTTTTCCATCACTGTAGTCTTGTAGTTTATAGAACCATTAAAACCGAATTCATAACGTGTATTTTTGCCTAAATCTGTACCATATTTCCCAGAAAATTCATCAGAAACTAATGTGATTTTAGAAGTAATTGGCGCTAAATTAATTTTAAAATTATCAGATTTTTTCCAAAACATACCCGGGCCAAAACTTACATAACCAGGCGCTAAAAAAGCAGAGGTTTTTACTTTTGGCGTTTGTGTATAATCGTACCCATTTGAGAATTGAGTTTTTATGTTTAAAAAGAAAGAATAGGACCAATTCCCTTTTGCTTTTTTCCCTACCAAAGAATTAAACTCAAATCTGTCATCTGTTTTTCTGGTTCCGTTTCCTTTTACATTGTTTATTCCATAAGCAAGAATCAATTTATTATCCCAAGTTAAGTTGTCCTTTGTGTAATTAAAATCATAGTTGATTCCTAAGTTTCCTGAAACAGTATTGTCTCCACCAGAGATCCAGTTAGAGAAAGAAGATTGGTTTAGTAAAAAAGAAATGCTTCCTTTTTTCTTCCATTTTGAGTTGTTTTCGGTTGGTTTTTCCTGTGCAGTAATTGTTGTAGTAAATAACACAACAAGCAATGTGATGTGAATTCTCTTTATCATTTTAAATTGTTTTTATGTATGACAGCAACTTTAGTAAAAAGTCACTTATTATTTTCTATGGAAGGTGTATTTAACGCTTAGTCCAAAAATTTCTTTAAACTGAACTTTGCTTGAAGCATTGTCATCTATTAAGGTATGTAAAAGAATATCCATAGATAAATATTTATTTACAGGAACAGAAAAACGTACTTGATAATCAATATCTACGTTTTGAGCTTTTTGTAAATAATTAGAATACAGTGCGAAGATATGTTGCATGGTAACATCTTCAAATATTTTAAATTTAAAATAGGCTGACAAGCTAAAACCCAAAGCGATTTTTGTGTTTTCACCTTGATCTACACCATATTTACCAGAAAACTCATCTGAAACAAACGTAAATCTAGTAGAAGCAGGAGCAATATTTATAGTCGCATTGTCCGATTTTTTCCACAACATTCCAGGACCAAAAGATAAATACGCAGGAGAGAAGAAATCGGAAATAGCAACTCTTGGGGTCGGCTTATAATCATATCCTCTAGAAAATTGAGTTTTTAAGTTTAAGAAGAAAGAGAAAAACCAATCTTTCTTTGTCTTTTTACCTAATAATGAATTGTATTCAAAACGGTCACTCGTTTTTCTAAAACCGGCATCTTTTACATTGCTTAAACCATATACTATAATTACCCTATTATCCCAGTTCCAATCACCATTTTTGTAATTGAAATCGTAGTTGACACCAAAATTTCCAGCAATGGTATTATCTCCACCTGCTTTCCAGTTTGTAAAAGTAGATTGGTTAAATAGAAAAGTAAATTGCCCATTTACTTTCCATTTAGGTATTGTAACAATACTATCTTTCTTGTTTTCTTGCGAAAAAAGGATGGAAGTAATTAACAAAAAGCAGATAAAAAAAAGGTTTTTTAGCACGAACCGTAAAAATTAACTGCAAAAGTAGGGTGAATTAGAAAATTAAAAAAATTTATTTCTTAGCTTTATATAAAGGAACCGTAGAACATGCTTCTCCAAACATAACGGTTTTAGCAACTAATTGTATTTTTTGAATTAATTGAATGTAGGCAGTTGGTGGAATTGGTTTGCTCGCACAGCCTTTAATTATAACGGGCTTCAGTATAAAATCAGTTGTATCCAGCTTGTTAATAATGTCTGTAAATAGAACAGTTTCTAGCAACTCTAAACTACCAACCACCGTTTCTTTAGCAAAAGGTACTAAGTTGGAAGTGATTAATAAATAGGCCCAAGACGGAATAATAGCATCTGAAGAACAACTTAAAGCAACATAACAATCTTGATATTGTTGCCAATCATGATTGGTTAGATGTGCTCTAAAATCTTTTTCTTTTAAAATGATCTCGTGAAATAACCAATCTTTAATATCAAGTACTACTCTTTTTCCTTTGGGATAATAATCTTCAAGGTCTACCGTAACCAATTTGCTATTTGCAATTCTATTAATTATTTCTTCTGCCATTTCTTTAAGTTTCAAAAGTTGTGAAGTTACAAAGCTGTAAAAGCACTAAGGTTTTTGTTTTTGCTACTAGCAACCAGTATTACAGCATTCCTAATTCTAACTTTGCTTCCTCACTCATCATTTCTTGAGTCCAAGTAGGGTCAAATGTAATTTCAACTTCTGCCTTGTTAATTTCTTTTAAAGTCATCACCTTGTCTTCTACCTCTCTTGGTAAAGATTCTGCAACTGGACAGTTAGGCGATGTTAATGTCATTAATATTTTGGCATCATTATCTTCATTAACAAAAACATCATAAATTAACCCCAATTCGTAAATGTCTACAGGAATTTCTGGATCGTATATGGTTTTAATTACGGCAACAATTTTGTCACCTACTACTTCTAATTCACTATCTGTCATCTTCTTTATATTTAAATTCTAAAAGTATTTTTATTTTGCTTGTAAGGCTATGGCGTACATTTTTATTTGTTTTATCATAGAAACTAACCCGTTAGCTCTTGTTGGACTTAAGTGTTCTTTCAGTCCAATCTCATCAATAAATTTTGTGTCAGCTGCCAATATATCCTTTGCTTTTTGGTCGGAAAAAACACGTAATAATAACGCTACAATACCTTTTGTTAGTATAGCATCACTATCTGCAGTAAAAACTAAGGTGTCTTCATTTAACTCTGAGTATAGCCAAACTTTTGATTGACAGCCTTTTATTAGGTTTTCATCAAGTTTGTGAGCTGCATCAATTAGAGGTAAAGACTTTCCTAAATCAATAATATATTCATATCGCTCCATCCAATCATCAAACATCGAAAACTCATCAATAATTTCTTCTTGTATTTCTTTGATAGTCATTTTTTAAACTTATTTTTGCACAATCTAAAAGACTGATTTTGTGAAAGGGCAAAATTACGACAAAATTGGCATTTAATGTCTATTTAGTTTAAATAGAAATAAGGTTGTTTTTTTAGATTAAATGAAATAAAAACCTTTCTTTTTGAAAGTTAACATATAGGTATGAGTAAATTATTAGCAGTTGGTACAGTGGCTTTTGATGCTATTGAAACCCCGTTTGGAAAAACAGATAAGATATTAGGAGGTTCTGGAACTTTTGTAAGTTTAGCAGCATCACAATTTGGAGTAGATACAGGAGTTGTTTCTGTAGTTGGTGGAGATTTTCCACAGTCATATTTAGATATGATGAACTCTAAAGGAATTAATACAGATGGAATTGAAATTATAAAAGAAGGGAAAACTTTCTTTTGGAGTGGAAAATATCACAACGATATGAATTCTCGTGATACATTAATTACTGAATTAAATGTTTTAGAGCATTTTACACCGGTTGTTCCAGAAAATTTTAAAGATGCAGAAATTGTAATGTTGGGTAATTTACACCCACTAACACAAGCATCTGTTTTAGATCAAATGGAAGTAAAACCAAAATTAGTGGTATTAGATACTATGAATTTTTGGATGGACATTGCCTTGAGTGATTTGCATGAAGTAATTAAGAGAATTGATGTAATTACCATCAATGATGAAGAAGCGCGTCAATTAAGTGGAGAATATTCATTGGTAAACGCTGCGAAGAAGATTCATGAAATGGGTCCTAAATATGTGGTGATTAAAAAAGGAGAGCATGGAGCTTTGTTATTTAATGATGGAAATATGTTTTACGCACCAGCGTTGCCTTTAGCAGAGGTTTTTGATCCAA
>JAESTN010000333.1 GCA_016763595.1 Flavobacteriaceae bacterium
ACATGATTGAGATTGGTAGTTGGATTGGTGTTGCAGTGATGACCCAGTCAGAATTAACAATCAAAGATGTTAGTTGGAAAGATTTAGGGCAAATACCAACTGTTTTTAGAAAACTGGGTGTTAAATTAGAACGTAAAGGGGATGATATTTATATTCCTGAACAAGAAAGTTATGAGATTCAAAATTATATTGATGGCTCTATTTTAACAATTTCAGATGCACCTTGGCCAGGGTTTACACCAGATTTATTAAGTATTGTTTTGGTCCTTGCTACGCAAGCAAAAGGAACTGTTTTAATTCATCAAAAGATGTTTGAAAGTAGACTGTTCTTTGTCGATAAACTAATTGATATGGGCGCAAAAGTAATTTTGTCAGATCCTCATAGAGCGGTTGTAATTGGTCACGATCATAAGTCACAATTAAAAGCAACTAAAATGACTTCTCCAGACATTAGAGCTGGAATTTCTTTGTTGATTGCGGCACTTTCTGCAAAAGGAACAAGTATTATTAATAATATTGAGCAGATTGATAGAGGCTATGAAAACATTGAAGCTCGTTTAAAATCTATTGGAGCAAAAATTGAAAGAATAGAAGATTAATGTAGCAGACTCTCGGTATGAAAAAGAGCATCATTTTAGTATTTGTATTCATTACTGCCCTAATTTTTGGTCAAAAAAAGAAAGTTTTACTCATTGGAATTGATGGATTGCAATTCGAACAAATAGCAAAAGTCAACACCCCTAATTTTGATAAATTCACCATTAAAAAAGGGTACACTGGTGGTGTTTTTGGTTCTCCTTCACAACAGGTTACTTCTAGTGGACCAAGTTGGGTTACTATATTGACAGGCGTTTGGGCAGATAAACACGGAATTACAAGTAATTCAATACATCAGGTTAGTAAAGCTAAAAGTGTTTTTAAATTTATTAAATCATCTTCAAAATTAAAGACGGCTAGTGTTTCTACATGGAAAAACATTAATTTACTCTTATATAAAGACATGTATTCTGTAGATTTTTCTACACAAGGCGGAAATGATGAAATTTCAATAGCAGTAACCGTAAATCATATTAAAAAACACGCTCCAGACTTTACTTTTATTCATTTAGATGATATAGACCATGCTGGTCATGCGGTTGGTTTTGGTTTGGCCTATAGTAAAGCAACTCAAAAAGTAGATGCTCAAATTGGGCAGTTGCTAAAAGTAATTGAAAAAAGAGAAAAAAATAACAATGAAGATTGGTTGATTCTTTTAGTAACTGATCATGGAAGGGATTCAAAAGGGAAAGGGCATGGAAATCAAACTTTAACAGAGAAAACAATTTTCATAGGAATGAATAAAAAAGGGACTTCATTTTTTGAAGGAATTGACAATGCAAAAAAAGTACGTTCTTTAAAAGAGTTAGAATCGTTTATTCCACAAACAGCAGTTGTTTCTACCATATTAAAATATTTAAACATCGACATAAAAAAAGAATGGAATTTGGAAGCCAAACCTTTAGTTGATTAACTTTTGAAGAACAATAATAGTGCAAAAATAGTGTCAATCTGGCACTATTTTTTTATTGGCAATATTATTGCCAATAAATTGATACAATTTAACGGTTATAATAATGAGTACTGAAGAAAATATAAAAGAAGAAGAGATAAATAACACGGAATCTGAAACGCAAGTTGAAGAAAATCAAGAGGTTGTTGAAGATGTTTTAACACCAGAAGAATTAATTCAAGTTGAGAAAGATAAGTATTTACGTTTGTTTGCGGAATTCGAAAATTATAAAAAGAGAACAAGCAAAGAAAGAATCGAATTATTCAGGACAGCAGGGCAAGATTTAATGACATCTATGCTGCCAATTATGGATGATTTTGACAGAGGTTTGGCAGAAATCAAAAAAGCAAAAGACAAAGAGTTGTTAAAAGGGATGCAATTGATTAGTGACAAATTGAAAAAAACCTTAGAACAAAAAGGATTGACTATCATGGAGGTAAGAGCGGGTGACGCTTTTAATGCAGATATTCATGAAGCAATTACTCAAATTCCAGCGCCTACAGATAAGTTAAAAGGAAAGGTAATTGATTGTATCGAAAGTGGATACAAATTAGGAGATAAAATTATCCGATATCCAAAAGTGGTGATAGGACAATAATATATAATAATATGTCATCTCGAGCGCAGTCGAGAGGTAATAAGAAGGTCTCGACTGCGCTCGACCAGACAAAGCAAAAGAAATGGCAAAAAGAGATTATTACGAAGTTTTAGGAATTAACAAATCAGCATCTGCGACAGAAATTAAAAAAGCATATCGTAAGATGGCAATTAAATTTCATCCAGATAAGAACCCAGATGATAGTTCTGCAGAAGAGAAATTTAAAGAAGCAGCTGAAGCGTACGAAATACTAAGCGACGATAACAAAAAAGCACGTTTCGATCAATATGGACACCAGGCATTTGATGGTGGTCATGGCGGCGGCGGTGGAGGTTTTGGAGGCGGCGGAATGAATATGGATGACATATTTAGCCAATTCGGAGATATTTTTGGTGGTGGTTTTGGTGGAGGCTTCGGTGGTGGAGGTTCTAGACAAGCCAGAGTTAAAGGAAGTAATATGCGTATTCGCGTAAAATTGACTTTAAAAGAAATTGCTGAAGGTGTTGAAAAGAAAGTAAAAGTTAGAAGAAAAGTTCAAGCTGACGGTGTTACTTATTCAACATGTTCTACCTGTAATGGAGCAGGTCAAGTAACAAGAGTTACCAATACAATATTAGGTAGAATGCAAACGGCTGCAACCTGTCCAACTTGTCAAGGTGCAGGTCAAAGTATTAAATCGAAACCGAGTGGAGCAGATTCAAACGGGTTGATAACAAAAGAAGAAACTGTTTCTATTCAGATTCCAGCAGGTGTTACAGAAGGAGTGCAATTAAAAGTTGCAGGAAAAGGAAATGAAGCACCAGGGAAAAATTCTGTTTCTGGAGATTTATTAGTAGTGATTGAAGAAATTCAACATGAATTCTTAAAGAGAGAAGGAGCGAACATCCATTTTGATTTGTATGTGAATTTTTCCGAAGCTGTTTTAGGAATAAGCAAAGAAGTAG
>JAESTN010000334.1 GCA_016763595.1 Flavobacteriaceae bacterium
CAACAACACCTTTAGAAGATTGGGAGACTGCCCTACTCCATGGCCGTGTTTTGTGATTGCTGTTAGAGATGAAGTTTTAGAAAATAATCCTGAAGAAATTAAAGAAATTTTAAACACTATTAACACCCAAACTAGAAACTTTAAAGAAACTCAAGGCATTGATAAGGTACTCGCTAACAGATATAAACAACAATTAGAAGATATTCAACAATGGTTGTCTATTACAGAATGGGAAAGTAAAAACCCTATTTCAGAGGAATTAATTGATGAGATACAAAATAAAATGCAAACCTTTGGCGTTATAGATTCCACAGCAAATGCGGGTAAGTTCATCAAAAATATGTACATTTAAACTTTTAATAGTAGTTCGATATGAAAAAAGTAGTATTTATTGCAATTTGTACATTAGGCATTCTAAGTATCACCTCATGTAGAAGCACCTCTTCTAGTTGTGGTTTAGCAAAAAACACCAATACTAAGCAAACTCAACAAAACTTTCAACAAACAAATGCAGAGACAATTGTAACTGCTGAGTAGTTGAATGTTCTTAATCAAATTCAATGAATCCGCTATTTTAGCGGATTTTTTTTTACCATTTAATTTCTGAGGACCCTAATTTTTTTAAAATTGAATTGGCTTTAGAGAAATGTTTACTTCCAAACCACCCTCTCCAAGCTCCTAACGGAGACGGATGTACAGTAGTAAGTACATGATGTTTAGAGGTATCAACGATGCTCCCTTTTTTTTCTGCAAACTTGCCCCAAAGCAAAAACAGTACGTCTTCTTTTTGTGTTGATATTTGTGCAATTACAGCATCCGTAAATTGCTCCCATCCTTGTTTTTGATGACTTGCAGCTTCGCCTTCCTTCACGGTTAACGTGGCATTCAATAATAAAACTCCTTGTTGTGCCCAAGTAGACAAATCACCAGAAACAGGAGGTTTTTTTTCTACATCAGTTTGCAATTCTTTAAAGATGTTTACCAGAGATGGCGGATGTTTAATACCGTCTTTTACAGAAAAACACAAACCATTTGCTTGTCCTTTTCCGTGATAGGGATCCTGACCAATAATCACCACTTTTAAGTCTTCAAAAGAACAGGCGTTAAAAGCAGCAAAAATGTCTTTTTCTTGAGGATAACAAGTGTGATTTTTATATTCAGATTTCACAAATTCAGTTAAATCTTTAAAATAAGATTTCTCAAATTCTGTTTGTAAAATATTTTTCCATGAATCCGATATATTTAGCTGCATACTTTCTTATTTTTGTCAAAAATCAAAGATAGTATTTTGGCAAAAAACATTTCAGAAAAAACAGTACAAGATTTAGAATTCACTACTGTATTAACCCATGTAGCAGAATTTTGTATTTCTGAACTTGGAAAAGAAAAAACGCTTGCCATTACACCTATTGACGAACGAGAAGAACTGCTTCAAGAATTAAACTTGGTAAACGAATATGTTTCTTCTTTTATTAACGAAAACAGAATCCCAAATCATGGTTTCGAAAATATTTCTCAAGAAATATTTACCCTAAACATAGAGAATAGTTTTTTAGAAGCCGCAGCCTTTTTAAAGATAACTACAGTTTCTGAAACGGTTAATGAGCTCTTAAAATTCTTTAAAAAGTTTGAAACTTATTTCCCTACAATTCATCAAATAAGTCAAGAAATTGAGTTTACCAATGTAATTATTGAGGCCATTTCTAAAATCATCACATCCTATGGTGAGGTTTCCAATAATGCTTCTCCAATTTTAAAAGAAATTAGAAAAGAGATTGCCAAGATTCGCGGTAAAATTGGCGAAAGCTTTACCAGAGATTTAAGCAAATATGCAGCGGCAGGGTATTTAGATAACATTAGAGAATCTGTGGTAGACAACCATCGCGTATTGGCTGTAATGGCAATGCACAGACGTAAAATAAAAGGAAATTTCTTAGGGTCTTCTAAGTCAGGAAGCATCGTTTATATTGCTCCACAAGCAACCCTAAATTACGATAGAGAATTACAGAACTTGATGTATGAAGAGCAACAAGAAGTGACAAAAATCTTAAAACAATTGGCAGCAACCATTCGCCCATTTGTTCCTTTATTACATTCATATCTGAAGTATTTAACACATTTAGATGTCATTGCTGCAAAAGCAAAATATGCAAGAAGCACAAATTCGTTATTGCCAGCAATTACCACCGAAAAGAAAATTAACTTTATAAATGCCTATCATCCAATATTGTGGAAAAACAATCAATCTAAAAATAGAGAAACGATTCCACAATCCATAACATTAAATGAACAACAACAAATCATTGTAATTTCTGGCCCCAATGCTGGTGGAAAAAGTATCACCTTAAAAACCATTGGATTGCTACAAGTAATGCTACAAAGTGGTTTGTTAATTCCGGTTGATGAGCGCAGTGAAACCTATATATTTGACACAATATTAACAGATATTGGAGACAATCAATCTATAGAAAATCAACTAAGTACCTATAGCTACCGATTAAAAAACATGCGTTATTTTTTACGCAAGTGTAATAAAAACACCCTGTTTTTAATTGATGAATTTGGAACTGGTTCTGATCCTGAATTAGGTGGCGCCTTGGCAGAAATTTTTTTAGAAGAATTTTACAGTAAAAAAGCCTTCGGAATTATCACTACACATTATTCTAATTTAAAAGTCTTGGCAAATGAATTGGAGCATGTAACCAATGCCAATATGCAATTTAACGAACGCACACTTGAGCCTTTGTATAAATTGTTTATAGGACAAGCAGGAAGTTCGTTTACTTTTGAAGTAGCCCAGAAAAACGGAATTCCATATAGTCTGATTAACAAAGCAAAAAAACGTGTAGAAACTGAAAAAATACGCTTAGACAAAACCATTTCTAAATTACAAAAAGAGCGCAATCGTTTGCAAATAAACTCTGATAATTTAGAAAGGCAAAAAACAAAAGGCCAAGAACATATCGATCGTTTAGCAGAGAAAGAGCTAAAGGTTCAAGACAAGCTTTCTGGCTTTCAAGAATTGTATGATAGCAACCAAAAAATGCCCTCGATTGGTAGAAAAGTAAATGAATTGCTAAACAATTATTTTCAAACCAATAACAAGAAGGAGTTCAATACCAATCTTCAAAAATGGATTGCAGCTGAAAAAACTAAGCATTTAAAGAAAACACCTGTAAAAGAAAAGACAAAAGAAGAAAAGAGAAAAGACAAAAGAGACATCATAAAAAAACAAGAAGTTGTAAAACAGATAGAAAAAGAAGTTTTACAAAAGGTTGTTGAAGTTCGAAAAGAGAAGAAGATTGAGGAAAAAAAAGAAGCTACCGCAAGAGCAAATTATGCCTATAAAATAAATGACAGAGTTCGTTTAATAGATGGAAATGCTGTCGGAACAATTGATAAAATTGAAAAGAAAAACGTCTTTATCAATTATGGTTTCTTTACCACCAAAGCAAAATTAGAACAAATAGAATTGGTTGAGAAAGCAAAGAAATAAACGCTATACACGAGTAAATAAATATCAAAATGGATCATTTGATTTCCGAGTTTTTAACGAAAGCAGGTCGTTTTTCTGAAGAAGAATTAATGCTTTTGAAAGAGGAACTTCAGTTTAGAACGGTTAAAAAAGACGAAATTTTACTTGATAAAGGACAGATTTGTGCTTCTTTAAGTTTTGTTTTAAGTGGCGCATTTTATCAATACAAAATTGATACTAATGAAAACAAGAATGTGATCGATTTAAATGTAACCAATGATTGGATGATCAATCATAAAAGCTTCACCACTCAAAAACCCTCAGAATACTACATTAAGGCGTATGAAGAAAGCCGTATTTGTCTCTTGACCATCGAATCTATTCATCGGTTAATTGCTAAATCTCAATCTTTTCTTCAAATGGGTAAAATATTAGAAGCATCGATCTCTAGAATTGATTTTTTTGATAACAATAATACTCCAGATGAAAAATACCAATACATTTTAGAAAACAAACCTGAAATCATTCAGAGATTCCCACAAAAACTCATTGCTTCTTACCTAAAAATAACACCCGAAACATTGAGCAGGGTTCGGAATCGATTTTCAAAACTATAAGCCATTTCTTGATTACGATCAAGTGCTTACCTTCTTTCTATAACTGACCTTTGTTTTTCTAAATAAATAGAAAACAATGGAAAAACACTTTTACAAAAGCAGCGGAATTTCGCTTATTACTGGGTCTTTATTACTTATTGCTACCATGGGTTTACATCCGGCCGGTGGTTCTATTGAATACATTATTAAAATCACCAAATCAATCACAGCCACACATGCAATGGCCATTTTTTCTTTGCCAATACTACTCTTTGGTTTTTACGGACTTACCAATAAACTTTTAGACAAATACAAATTCGCAACACTTGCGCTATTTATTATGGGATTCGGATTGATCGCTGCCATGTTTGCTGCATTAATTAATGGGCTCACACTTCCCTATTTCTTAGGTAAATACGAAAATAGCATCGCGGAAAATGCAAATACGCTAAAACTAATTACCAGCTATGGTTTTGCGATAAATAAACCCTTAGATTATATATTTATTGTAGCTACTTGTTTGGCCATTAGCATCTACTCTATCTTGATTGTATCTTCGAACAAACTCCCTAAATGGATTGGTTATTATGGAATTTCACTCATCATTTTCGCAATAGTTGGTTTACTTACTGGTTTTGTGTTTACCAATTTAATAGGGTTTCAACTCTTTATTTTTGGAATTGCGTCTTGGTTTTAGCAATCGGAATTTCACTCATCAAATCTAAATAGGAATTTGATGCGCAAAGAAAAAATCATACAA
>JAESTN010000034.1 GCA_016763595.1 Flavobacteriaceae bacterium
AAGAATGTGTTGAAACAAGCCTTAAAGAATTTTAAAGGAACGTTGATATTGGTTTCGCACGATAGAGATTTCTTACAAGGATTAACGGATACTGTTTACGGATTTAAAGACAAGGTAATTAAAGAGTATTTAGGAGATATTGATTACTTCTTAGAACAGCATAAAATGGAAAATATGCGAGAAGCAGAAAAAAGAACTGTTGTAAAATCTGATAAAACTTCGTCTAAAAAAGAAGCATATCAGATGAGTAGAGCAGATGAAAAGGAGCTGAAGAAACTGAAGAATAAGTTGTCTAAAATAGAATCTGAAATAGCTGGGTTAGAATCTGAAATTGAAAAAATAGATTTAGAGTTGGCTCAGAATTATGATGAGGTTTCTGCAAGACCTAATTTCTTTGAAAACTACAAAGCGAAAAAAGCAAAAGTGGATGTGTTAATGATAGATTGGGAAAAGATTGAAGAAAAAATTTCAGCGATTTCGTAACTTTAGTTCATGTTTAATTCTCCGATAGAAACAGAAAACCAAGAAGTCCATTTATCGATTCTAAAAGATAAAAACATTCGCCTGTTTGTAAAAAGAGAAGACACGATTCACCCATTCGTTTCTGGAAATAAATTCAGAAAATTGAAATACAATATTCAAGAAGCCCAACAATTAAAACAAGACACGATCTTAACTTTTGGGGGTGCTTATTCGAATCATATTGTTGCTGTTGCTGTTGCTGGAAAAATGGCGGGACTTAAAACTATTGGAATTATTAGAGGTGAAGAACTTGCCAAAGAATTTGATAAAACCATTGCAACAAATGCTACATTAAGAGAAGCGCATAAAAACGGAATGAAATTTCTTTTTGTAACTAGAGAAGCGTATCGAAATAAAACAACATCTTCTTTCGTTACATCTTTAGAATTGAAATTCGGAGATTTTTACCTGATTCCAGAAGGAGGAACAAACGAGTTGGCGGTTAAAGGTTGTGAAGAAATTTTAACCAAAGACGATGCTAAATTTGACCATATCTGTGTTGCCGTTGGTACTGGAGGAACCATTTCTGGTTTGATAAACGCTGCAACTAATACTCAAAAAGTATTGGGATTCCCTGCTTTAAAAGGCGATTTTTTATCCAAAGAGATCAAACCTTTTGTAAAAGGTAAAGAGAATTGGAAATTGATACCAGCGTATCATTTTGGAGGATATGCAAAGTCCAATTCAGATTTAATTGCATTTATAAATCAATTTAAAGAAGAAACAAACATACAGTTAGATCCAATTTATACAGGAAAAATGATGTTTGGAATTGTTGATTTAATTAAAAAGAACTATTTTTCAGAAAATAGCACCATTTTAGCCATTCATACTGGAGGAATACAAGGAATAGAAGGGTTTAATGAGAGGTTGGCTAAAAAAAATAAAAAATTAATTACCGTTTAATGAAATTACAATCTTACATCGTACTAGCACTTTTAGGCTTTTTTATAGTGAGTTGTGGGGCTAAAAAAAACGTGGTTAAGGCTTCTAAAAGAAGAAACTCTAAGCAAACGATGGTTGTAAAAAAGTTACCATCTGTAAAACAAAAAGAACACGTTAAAAAGCTTACTAAAAAGAACCCTAATCTTAATAAGTACACATTAACCTACATAAAAAAGTATGCGCCCTTAGCGGTTATAAAAATGCACGAATTTAAGATTCCTGCAAGCATTACATTAGCGCAAGGGATTCTTGAGTCTGGCAATGGTAGAAGTACTCTAGCATCAAAATCTAACAACCATTTCGGAATTAAATGTCACAGAGGTTGGACAGGAGAAAGAGTGTATCACGACGATGATAAAAAAGACGATTGTTTCAGGAAGTATCAGTATGTAGAACATTCATACAACGATCATTCAGAGTTTTTAACAGGAAGAAAACGATATGCATTTTTATTTAAGTTAAGAAAAACAGACTATAAAGGGTGGGCAAAAGGATTAAAAAAAGCAGGGTATGCAACCGATAAGAAATACCCTAAAAAGCTTATTAAAATTATACAAACCTATCAATTGTTTGCTTTTGATAAAGTGAAAAAGAAAGATGTAAAGAAGTATAAGAGAGAAAAAAGAAAACCAGTTGTTGTAACCGCTAGAACAAAAATTAGTACGAAACCTACGAAGAATTTCAGGAAATCATACACGGTAAAAAAAGGAGACACCTTGTATTCTATTGCTCGTAAGAATAATATTTCTGTAGGTGATTTGAAAAAAATTAACAGGCTTAAAAATAATACGCTTAGTATTGGTCAAAAATTGAAATTAAAATAGAAAGTCCGTGAAAGGATACTCTCTTTCACGAACAAACTTCAATCAACCAAACTGTTTCTTACCAATTATAATTTTTACGAGCAGCTTGCTTCTTAATCGCTTTAATTAGCACGCTTTCTAATTCGTTTTTTTTACTGTTTTTTTTCTGGTTTTCGGCAATGTGTTTTCTGCGTTTTTTACCTAATTCTTTAATTTTATTCTGAATTTCTTTTCTTTTTTTTGCTTGTTTGTCAACGTACTTTTGAATTTCTTTTGCAGATTTATTTTGTAAATACTTTGGGAGTTTCTTCTTTTCAATTTTGGTGTAGTCAATAGGTTTCTTTTTATCTGCATCTACCAAATCCCAAGAAGAATTGTTATATAGTCTTGAACTTTTACTAATGGCCCTTTTTACAACAACTACTTCATTTAAAGTTCCTGCATTTATATCTTGGTCATATTGAACTTTAAATTTTGAAGCTCCTTTATTTCCATAATAAATATAGGTCCCATTTAATTTTTTGTTTAAAATGATGATTTCTGCATCATAAGGAGTTATAATGTGTACAATTTTCTTGTTATGATTTATCGTCATGTATTCTCCTCCACCAGTAATAGCACCGTCTTTCCACATTCCAGAAACTCCTTGGCGATAACTACCACAAAAGATCGTATTTACTACCACATCTTTTTCTTGTGCATTGGTAATGGCATCTTGATAGTTTACTTTTCCTTGTGTAAAAGGCTCATTGCCTGCAATAAAAATCAATCGAAAATCATTTTTGTTGGTTCCCCAGTCTAATTCATCTAAAGAAGTTTGAATTACTTGACCACAAAATTCATTTCCGCCATTGGTTTTTAAAGAAAATAATTTTTTGGAAATCTCATCCAAATCACTGCTAAACTGTAAAACCTGTCTGATGTATCCTTCTTTAGATGATACTGAAGAATTACCATATTCATACAAGGCGATTTCTAAACCTGGTTTTCTCATTCCGTATCTGGCATAGGATAATTCATTCACAATTTCCCATAATTGTGCTTTTGCCTGATTGATTAAACCGTCCATACTATTACTTGTATCTAATAGCAAGGCTACTTTTATCGTTTGTTTTTTAAGATTCGATATGTTTTCTGTGGTATTTGCAAAGCCAATATTCATAAAAAGGGCAAGTGCAATTGTAGTTCCTTTGATAAGCATCGTTTTCATAATTAGTGTTTTTTAATGATGGATATAAAATGTACAGCATTACAGGAGCAATAATAATTCCAACTTTTATTTTAGAAAACTATAAATGCGTAAACAAGGCATTTCAATGAGTGAAAAGGTGCTTTGAATGTGTGAACGATACTTTTAGGAAGGTTTGGATTCTGGTTTACCGAAAAGTGGTTTTTTTAGTTCTGATTTTGTGTGTATGTTTACTGATATATTTTATAAGGATGGCTAAAAAAACATATATATCAATTTTAATTTTTTTCGTAGGTTTTGTATACGGTTTTTCTCAAGAGAAAAAACGAGTTGATATAGTATTTTCTATTGAAGTTAAAGTAGTAAGTAAAGAGACCAATGAGAGTATCAAAGATGCCGAAGTCAAAGTAGATGGACGTTATTTTAGATATGATAATGTCATGGATAATTATTTGATAAAGGCAAAAATTGGTGGTCAGTTAATCGTTTCACACCCTGGTTTTGAAACTGTTTATTATACCGTAAAAAGTAAGGAAGAAATTAAAATTAATGTTGATGATTTTGAAGAAAGAAAGTTCCTTAAATTAAGTAAAAGAAAATCTAAAAAAGATTTAGTTAATTACCAACAAAACCTTGATTCTGCAAAGTTTTACACAAAAAAGAACATTGAGAAAAGCCTTACGTTTTTAGAAGAAAACTTAAAGTCAACGAAAGATGTTAGAAGAAATGCAACAACCTACAGGGTGTTGGCTGATATTTATTTCTATTGGAAGCAATATGATTTGGCAATAGAAAATTATATAACATCGATAAAATATTTTGATGAAGTTACTACACAAATTCAATTAGCCGCCTCTTATTTTTTAGATAAAAATTACAAAGCAAGTGAAAAAAAATATATAGAAGTATTATTGAATAAATTAAATTTTTATGAATCTCTACTTGTGTATGAAGGTTTGGCTGATATATACTTTAAAACGAAAAAATATAACGAAGCAAGAATAAAATATACGAAAGCCTTAGCCATAGCAAACGAAAATGAAATAAATTCAAAAATTACGGATTTAAATTCAAGATTAGCAGAAGTGTATGCTGCAGAAGGAGACATTTTAAAAGCAAAGGATTATTTTAAAAATGCATTGCAATTAGCAACAAAAGAAAATAAAACTAGAGCTTTAATTGAACAAGAAAAGGTAGCTAACTTTTACAACTCATTCAATCAGTTTGATGATGAAATAGAATTGAGGAAAGAGAGTTTGAAGGATGTGTTGGCTGTAGATTCAATAAGAATAGGAAACACAAATGATCTAGAAACAAATCTAGCATCAATAATCGATGATTGGCTTAATCCAGACCCAGATGTAAAAGGAACTAAACTTTCGCGTTTTAATAAAACGATTACACTACAATCTGTCAACTATAAAATAGGGAGAGCATACATTCAAAAAGAAGCCTATCGAGATGCAATTCCTTTTTTGAAAAATAGTATTGAATTTGCATATAAAAAAGAGGACTTAATTGTACAAAAAGATGCCACAAGAAAATTATCAGAAGCCTATGCGAATATTGGTAATGTCTATGAAGCCAATAAAACCTTCCAAAGTTATGTGGGATTGGTAGATAAATTGTATATAAAAAAACAACAAGAAATTGCGCAGGCAAAACAATTCAATAAAAAGATTTCTGAAAAACAGAATAGAATTAATAGTCTAGAAAAAGATAGAGAACTAAATGAAAGTAAAATGAACATTGCTTATAAAGATAAGCAATTAGCAGAGGAAGTTAACAAACGTCAATTGAACTTAATTTATACATTGGTTGCCGGTATTTTATTGTTGGTTTTACTAGCGTATTTGCAAATACGTAATAGTAGACAGCAAAAATTAGCGAATAATTTATTGGCATTAAAATCGATGCGTTCGCAAATGAATCCACATTTTATTTTCAACGCATTAAACTCTGTGAATAGCTACATTGCCTTAAACGATGAACGGAATGCAAATAGATATTTGTCTGAATTTGCCATCTTAATGCGTACCGTATTGGAAAATTCTGATGAAGATTTTATTCCTTTGGTTAAAGAGATAGAATTGATAGAGTTGTATGTGAAACTAGAACACAATCGTTTTAAAGATAAGTTTAACTATCATGTTTTTATTGATAGCAATATTAATTTAGAAGACTTTAATATTCCACCAATGTTATTGCAACCCTATATAGAAAATGCAATTTGGCATGGATTGCGTTATAAGAAAGAAATGGGAGAACTATTGATCTCTATGGAAGTATATGATCAAGAAACCATACGGATTGTAATTCAGGATGATGGTATTGGTAGAAAAAAATCAAAAGAGTTGAAAACAGAAAACCAATTGAAAAGAAAATCAAAAGGGATGATTACGATTAAAAATAGAATTGCTATTTTAAATGATATGTATAAAGAGAAAATTTCTGTAAACATTACAAATGCATTTGAAAATGGAGAAGGAACAAAAGTTGAATTGCTATTAAAAAGAATCTAAATGAAATTAAAAGCTATTATTGTAGAAGATGAAAAAGTAAGTAGAGAAATTTTACGTAATTATATTCAAAAATATTGCTTAAATGTTGAACTTATAGGAGAAGCAAGTAATATTACTGATGGATTGGAGCTGATCAATAACAATGAATTAGATTTGGTGTTTTTAGATGTAGAGATGCCATTTGGAAATGGATTTGATTTGTTAGAAAAAGTAGAAAACAGAACTTTTGAAACCGTTTTTGTTACGGCCTATGACCAGTACGCAATTGAGGCATTAAATAACCATGCATCTTATTACTTATTAAAGCCAATATCAATTGACGAACTTATTAAAGCAGTAACTATTGTTGCAGAAATTAAAGAGAGAGAAAATGAATTGCAAAACAAAATATTGACTCCAAAAACAAATGGGATATCTGGTAAAATTACAATTCCGCAACAAGATGGTTTTGAGGTTTTAAACATAGATGACATTGTGTTTTGTAAAGCAGATGATAATTATACCGTAATCCATTTAGCAAATTCAAAAAAATTAGTCAGTAAAACTTTGAAATATTTCGAAGAAATATTAAAAGAACATGCATTTGCTAGAATACACAAATCATTTTTGGTGAATGTAAATGCAATTGTAAAATATAAAAAAGGAAAAGGAGGAAGTGTTGTCGTATCAAGCGGGAAAGAGATTCTAGTCTCCTCTTCTAAAAAAGCGAATTTATTATCTTATTTTAAATAACATGAAAATTATTAAAACTATAAACGGTAATACACCACAAATTCCAGCAGATTGTTTTATTGCAGAAAATGCAACAATTGTTGGAGAAGTTTCTATGGGTTCAGAATGTAGTGTTTGGTACAATGCTGTAATTCGTGGTGATGTCCATTTTATCAAAATGGGAAACAGAGTAAACGTTCAAGATGGAGCTGTGATTCATGCAACCTATCAAAAATCACCAACAACTATTGGTAATAATGTTTCTATTGGACATAATGCAATTGTGCACGGTTGCACGATTCATGACAATGTGTTGGTTGGTATGGGAAGTATTATTATGGACGATTGTGTGATAGAAAGTAATTCGATTATTGCTGCCGGCGCTGTAGTAACGAAAAATACACATGTAAAAAGCGGAAGTATTTATGCAGGTGTGCCAGCAAAAAAAGTGAAAGACATCTCTAAAGAATTAATTTCTGGAGAAATTGATAGGATTGCGAACAACTATGTGAAATATTCGAGCTGGTTTAAAGAATAAAAAAAGCCCTGTTCTCACAAGGCTATCGTCGGGGAACGATTAAAACCCAGTGGAAATTTCCACTGAGCCTTAGTATCAATCAAACAAATGTATTTCTAAAAAAAAGTAAATTATCTATGCCCTTTTCTGTGCATTCTTTTTTTATGCATTACTTTTTTCCTTTTTGAAACGTTAGATCTCATTTTCTTTTTCCCATGTTTTTTTAGTTTTAAAAACTTGGCATATTGCTCTTTGGTTAAAATCTGTTTCATTTTCTTTTGAAAATTTATTTTAGCGTCTAAGCTTTTATTCATTCTCTCAAAAGAATTTGTATGTACTCTCTTTTTATTATTGGCTTTTTTCGTTTTCATTTTTTGAACTCTAACAGCCATTGCTTCACCTTTCTTTTTAAATAAATTGGTGACTTTTCTAATTTGAGAATCGTCTAAATCCAAAACTAATGCCAATTTTTTTGCGCCAAGTGTTGCTCTCTGAGCTACCGTTAGCTTTTCTCCTTTATGCATTTTTACCCTACGTGAATCGTGTTGTGCTTGCGTGGTTAATGTAAATGCAAATACAAAAACTAATATGCTTACTATTTTTTTCATCTTTTAAAATTTTAATTATTATGCTTCTATGACATTAAAAAAATGAAAAGGTTTAACATTGAATGTGTTTTTAACATTCGCTTAACAA
>JAESTN010000335.1 GCA_016763595.1 Flavobacteriaceae bacterium
GAATCTTCATTTGTATGTGCATCAAAACGTTCAAAGTTAATTTGAATGTTAGAAAGATCGTCCTTAGGAAAACGCAAACTATTAAAAGGGATTTTAAACTCTATGGTCCATGTATCTTTATGAATTTGAACAGCACTTTCCCATACAGCATTCCATTCGCCATAATTACCAGTATTGGTTATTTTAATATCGGTTTGTACATTGGCCGGTGTTACTAGAAATGCCCAGCCTTCTCTATTTGCTCCAAAAAGGTCGATAATCAACCCGAAATAATCTGAGGTACCAATATCGTCTCTTGCGCTAAGGTTTTTATTTATGCGTGTTGTGGATAGCTCTGCGGCTACATAAAAGAATGCAGTATCATAGGCGATAGCAATTTTTGTTTGGTTGGAATGTGCTTTTCCGTTGTTGGGACTTAATTGCTTAAAATTACCATTTTCTAAATGTTGCTTCCAAACGAGTTCTGTTAGCTTTCCGTCAATTTTAATTTGTGCTGTTATTGGATTGCATTTAAGTTCTTTTTGCGCTTTTACAGATATGGTTGCTAGTAATAATACAATAAGCAATTGAGTAGTTTTCATAAGATTATAGTTTTAATTCTGACCCAAAATTGAAGCTAAAAAACGATGTAGAAAGTTAACCCTTGGTTAAAGACAGGTTAACGGTATTTGATGACCTGAAGTATCAAAAATATAATAGATTGAATTGATCGTTGTTCCTTGTGATATAACAGATGTGTAAGTTAATGGAAGGTTAATGGATTCTTTTATTAGTGATTTAGGAGCTATTTACCCTATTTTTGGCTGATGGTGAAAAAAATACATAGATTAATTATCGCTTCAGTTTTTGGATTGATTGCACTCTCTGTTATTCAGGGGTATTTGATTCGGAACACATATATCTTGGAAAAAGAGTCTTTTATAAGCAAAGCAAATAAAACGATTTCTAGAATAGATGATTATACGCCAGCAGTAGATTCTATAAATGAAGTTTGGCAAACTATTTTTATAAATACCTTAGATAAATACGAAGCAAAGTTTATTGAAAAAGAAACAGTTTTAAAAAGATTACGTAAAATAACGGATTCTTTAAATGCTTCTTTTATCAAAGAATACAATAAGGAATTAGCATCTAAAAATTTAAAATACAATTTAAAATTTCATAAAATAATAAAGAATATAGTATTGTTGGATAGCATAAAAAACGATACTATTTTTAAAGAAAACAAGGCGGTTCCTTTCCGATTACTTGGTGATGAATTTGATCATAATGGAGAACATCAAATAAGTAATTCTTTATGGCATACAGATCGTTCGGCAACTATAACAGTGAATGGGGAGCAAAAAAATGTAACCTATGAATTGAGCTTTGAAACACAAGATTACATGAATATAGATGGTTGGCAAAAAATCATTCTAGGAAATATGAGTCTTTTGTTACTGCTGTCATTTGTAATCTTTGCATTTGTAATTGGGTTGTTATATTATTCTATCAAAAGTTTAATCACCCAGAAAAAAATTGCTGACATAAAAACAGATTTTGTAAACAATATTACACATGAGCTTAAAACGCCATTAGCAACCTTGTCTTTGGCTACAAAAATATTAAAAAAAGAACCTGCCATTATAGCTTCTAAAGCTGCTGAAACAACAGTAGATACTATTGAAAGGCAAAACAAACGCTTGCAAAATTTAATAGATCAAGTGTTGAATAATAGTTTGGGATATAGAGAAATTAAATTGAAAAAAGAGGAAATAATGGTTGCTGGTTATTTGTCTACTGTTTTGGATGATTTTTTAATTTCTGTAAATGAAAAAGACATAGATCTTGATAGAAATATTAGTGCAGCTACAAAAACAGTTTTAATAGATCCATTTTTCTTTACGACTGCACTTTATAACATCTTAGAAAACGCTATAAAATATAGTAATGATTCAGTGAGAATTAATTTGACAGCGACCTGTACTGAGACTTTTAAAATTACAATTCAAGACAATGGAATTGGAATTTCAAAGGAAAACCAACCATTAATATTTGATAAGTTTTTTAGAGAAGGGAATAAAGAAGTACACAATGTAAAAGGATTAGGTTTGGGATTGTATTATACAAATCAAATTATTTTGGCTCATAAAGGGACCATTAATGTGTTAAGTGTTAAAGGGAAAGGAACCACTTTTACAATCGAGATTCCGTTACATTAAAAAGTAAATTTATGATAGATAAGGCCCATATTTTATTAGCTGAAGATGATCCGGATTTTGGAAATATTTTAAAGCAATATTTAGAAATGTCTGGCTATACAATTTCTTGGGCAAAAAATGGAGAAGAAGCACTCGGGCTTTTTAAATCATCAACATCCTCATTTAATATTTGTGTGTTCGATGTAATGATGCCCAAAATGGATGGATTTACATTGGCAGAGAAAGTTATTAAGATCAACCCAGAAATACCGGTTGTTTTTTTAACTGCGAGAAAAATGAAAGAAGACAAGTTAAAAGGGTTAAAATTAGGGGCTGACGATTATATTGTAAAACCATTTGAAGCAGATGAGCTAGTATTGCGTTTGCACAATATTATAAAAAGAACATCTGTAAAGAAAACAGATAGAAAAATAGAAAAAACAATTAAAATTGGTGTGTATGATTTTGATACCCATCGATTAGAATTGAAGCTGAATAGTACCGTTCAACGTGTCACTGAAAAAGAAGGAGAACTAATTTTATTTTTAGTAACGAATAAAAACCAATTATTAAAGAGGGAAGAAATTTTAAATGCAGTTTGGAAGAATGATGATTTCTTTTCAGGAAGAAGCATGGATGTTTTTATAAGTAGATTGCGTAAGTATTTTAAAGAAGATGTACGTATTTCTATAGAAAGTATTCGAAGTATTGGTTTAGAATTTAAAATGGATATGTAGTTGGTTAATGGTAGGTTAACGACAGTTATTTGTTCTTTTTTATTGAAATCACCATCTATATTTGTAGTCTAATAATTTAAAAACAAATAGTATGAAGACTACTTATTTAATTTTTACATGCATGTTTACCTTAGTACTTACAGCCAATGCACAAGTACCCCCAAAAACACCGATACCGCCCAATACTAACTTTTCAGGGAACAATCATACAAGTATAACGACTAGTGTTAGTAATTCTACAAGCGTTTCTAATTCAGATGATTCTTATAAATTCACTTCGAGGTTTCAAGGGACAAAAAAAATAAAAATTCAAGCTCTTTTATCAAAAAGACTAAAAGGATATGGTTTAAAAATATCTGGCGAGGATTATGTTTGGTCAGAAGAAAGAAATGGTTCTTTAGTATTTGAATGCAAACTCACCAATAGAACTTTAAAGATGTTTCTCTATAAAAATGAAGTATCAAATTCAGTCTACAAAAAAGTAAAAGCTTTGGGAGTAGAGTTACAGAAATTAATCGCCAAACAGGGGAATTTAGACTATAAATATAGTGATGTAAATAGTGCTAGAGAAGATGTTAAAACAGCTGCTAGAGAATTGAAAAGAGCAAAAGAAAGATTAAAGATAGTTGAGCGCGGAAATAATTAGTTTATTGATATAGTAATATTATTGGCGTTTTTAGTTGTTTTTTGATGATATAAATCAATTAAATTGCATTTTGTTATTGATAATGTAAATTATGTAATTATTGAGAATTATATTTTAGTGTTTTTTGTGATGAAAAACCATCGATTTTTAGTACTTTCGCAATCCACAAAACACATAGATAATGGCTAGATTCGAATTGAAGTTACCTAAAATGGGAGAAAGTGTTGCAGAAGCAACGATTACGTCTTGGTTAAAAGAAGTAGGAGAAACCATTGAAATGGATGAAGCAATTGTAGAAATTGCTACTGATAAGGTAGATTCAGAAGTACCTAGTGAAGTTGAAGGAACTCTTGTTGAGATTCTATTTGAAAAAGATGAGGTTGTGGCTGTTGGAGCAGTAATTGCTGTGATAGAAACTGATGGAGGAGCTGTTGCAGAAACCAAAACTATTGAAAAAGTTGCAACTCCAGTTGAAGTGGCTGCCATAGAAAAGGAAGTAGCACAAACTGTTGAAACGGTGAATGCTCCAATTTCAAAAACTTCTGAAAGTGGGAAGTTTTATTCGCCATTAGTTAGAAACATTGCGCAAACCGAAGGTATTTCGATGTCAGAATTAGAAGCTATTGCAGGTTCTGGTAAAGATGGAAGAGTTACAAAAAGTGATATTTTATCATATATAGAAAATAGAGGAAATACACCTCAGGTTGTCGAACAACCAAAAGTAGCGGCAAAAGCTCAAGTTAAAAAAGAAGCTCCAA
>JAESTN010000336.1 GCA_016763595.1 Flavobacteriaceae bacterium
ACACATACTGTGTTTAGTGAGTTTAAACTTGAAGATGTACATGAACACAGTCTTTATGATTTCAATGCTACTTTAAAGCCCTATGTTACTTTAGGGATAAAGTTCAATCCATTTAGATAGTTTTAGAAGTAATGAGAACGGATAAAGTCTCTTTTGATAACGTTATGGCCTTCATGTTTTATGGTAGGAATTCTGACTTTTTTTGTTGAACGTTTTTTGAAAAATACCGTGCTAATAAAGGCAAGCTGTTTTAGCATTTCACTGCCAACCTTAATCAGCCTTTTTTTAAGGCAACTGGTTGGTTGGCACTTGAAAATGTATCGCGCTTTTCCTAGAAATAAATACCTAAGCGTATTGCTATGGATAGGGTTGATACTCTGTATTGCTTTGTGCATTATTTTTGGAATTCGTTTACGGAACGCTCGCTATCTATTTATGGCTAGAAAGAAGTGGACCTTTTAAAGGAGTATTGTTTTCTTTTTGTGTAGCAATTGTCTATTTTTGAGCGTATGAAAAAAACGTATTTCAATTGGTCTTCAGGCAAGGATTCAGCATTGGCATTGTATAAAATGCTACAAGACAAAGACTATACTATAGACTTGTTAATTACCAATGTAAACAAAGAGTTTGAACGTGTTTCAATGCATGGTTTACATGAAAGCTTGTTAGATAAACAAGCAGAAAGTGTTGGGATTCCACTACAGAAAAACTATTTCCCTGCAGATGTTACCATGGACTTGTATAATCAATTGATGCAAGAAAAAATGGAAACCTTAGTAGCTCAAAACTATACACACGCAATTTTTGGAGATATCTTTTTAGAAGATTTAAAAAAGTACAGAGAAACAAAATTGGCAGAAGTTGGTATAAAAGGAGTATTTCCGCTATGGAAAAATGACACAAAAAAAGTACTGCAAGAATTCTTAGCACTCGGTTTTAAAGCAATTACAGTTTGTGTAAATGCAAGGTTGTTAGGAGAGGAGTTTGTAGGGAGAGTAATTGACCAACAATTTATTGATGACTTGCCCGAAAACGTTGATATTTGTGGAGAAAACGGTGAATTTCACACCTTTGTTTTTGATGGTCCACTCTTTAGATTCCCTATTGATTTTGAAATCGGAGAGAAGGTTTTAAAATCATATACATTGCATGATGATGACGATGATAACTGTCATCAATCAAAAAACACAAATTACGACACCAGTTTTTGGTATTGTGATTTGAAGTTAACATAAAAAAGCCTGCAAATAGCAGGCTTTTTTGTTTTGTAATAGCGTTGTCATTTCAAAACTCATTTCGAAATGACATTTGAGTTTTATAATTTCTTCATGCTTGGGTTTGCAAAGAACAACGCATTTGCAAAGAACAATTTCCCATTATCCCAAAAGGCTCTAAACAGCGGATTGTCTATCATGTAAATAACACTTCCTCTACCAATATTTTCTTCTCCAAAGATCAGTGATTTTGTTAGGTCATCTATTGCGTTGCTCCCAGTGAATCCAGAGTACGCAGCATTGTTCTCTAAACGAACAACATTGTATCCGTTTTCTAAATATTTGTACGATTTAGCGCCTTGCTTTAAGGTAAAATAAGAAGTACCATACCCAAAGCCTAAAGGATGTGAATTGTCAATATTTGTCTTAAAAATTGCACCCGTAATACTGCCTTTAATACGGTCTCTTTCTAAATCTTCATAATTTATTAATTCCACCTCTTTGTCAGATTTATCTTTATCGTCAGAAGAAGATTTAGATTTTAACCCAAAGCCTTTTTTGTCAGCAAAAATACGATTGGCACCGCCAATAGCAATAACCTTTCCTCCTTTACGAATCCAAGACTTTAACCCATCTAATTTACTTTTACTAAAAAGACTGCCGTAATATCCATTCGGAATAACCAATGTGTGGTAGTTGTCTAATATATTAGCAGAAAAATCATCGGTGTTAATTGCTGTATACGGATAGTTAATTTCTTGTTCGAAGAAATATTGAACCTCACCATAACTCAAAGAAGAAGTTTTATCTCCAGAAAGCACTGCGATTTTTTGATTCTTAATTTCTCTTACATCAGAAGACCCCATATCTGGACCTTTGTCTGAAAATCCAGAATTGATGGTGCTAACATGTTTGGAATGTTTGTTAGCAATGGTAACTACTGCATCGTCAAAGCTTTTAATATGCTTATTGTCCCCTCTAGTAATTAGTAAAGACCCAGCTTTTAGATTCTGACCACTATTTGTCATCTCTTTTCTTGTAAAGCGAACTCTAAAGTTTTGCTGTAATAAGTCACCTAATAATTTACTGTCAGAAATATGATTCCATTCAAAAGTATAAGCATAGGCATTTCTGTTTGGAGTAGAAGCAGTCGTATTTAAATGCATAGGGCTACTTGCAACTAATTTTTCACTAGCAATGGCTTTAAATCCGTATGCGTATGGTAAAGACCAAGCAGTAATGTCATAGGTAATAGAATCACTTAATTTTGCTACGGGTTCAAACAATGCTTTTACCAATCTTCCTTTAGGTTGGTCTGTAGAAACTACCAAATCACTAGAAGAAGTTTTCATACTTCCTTTTGAGCGTGTATCGTACTTATAACCGCTTACATTTTTTCCGTTTGCGGTACCGTATTTAATTTCATGTTTGTCTAATAATGCAATCAATGCATTTGTTTTGCTCTTGTTTCCTTTTAATACATAACTTTTATATTTAAAGTCATTGTCATGAAAGTACTTTTTAAATTCACTGTTGAGTTTCGCCGTGTTTTTAGAGGCCATTTCTACAGTTGATATTCCAGAAGTTGTGTGATGAATCAAACGATCCCATAACGTTAATACTTCTCCATCTCTTTTGGTAATTCCTAATCCGGCTCTTCCATGTCCAGCTTGTTCATAGGTCATTCCAATTCCACCAACATAGGTTGGGTAGGTGTCTCCATAACTAGGGTATAATAAGTCGAAGCTCTCTTTTGTAAAATAATACCATCCGTTTTTATCGAAATATTTAGCATGGTTTTTTCCGATTTGAGTTTGGAATTCACGTTGCCAGTCTGTAATTACCTCATGATACGGTTCAACTGCCGGTGCAAAATAATAAGGATTGTTAATTCCTTGTTCATGAAAATCTACATGAATATGAGGCAACCATTTGTTGTATACTTTTAAACGTTGTTGCGTTTCAACCTGTGTTGCCCATGCCCAATCTCTATTTAAGTCAAATAAATAATGATTTGGTCTTCCACTTGGCCAAGGTTCATGATGTTCTCTAGCATCTGGATTGTTATTGTTTGGTGCCGCAACTACTTGGTTGTACCAGTTTGCATAGCGATCTCTTCCATCAGGATTGATACAAGGGTCCATAATCACCACCGTATTTTCTAAATAGGTACTGTTTTCTGTAATTAGTTTATATAAAGTTAACATAGATGCCTCTGTAGAAGAAGCTTCATTACCGTGTACATTATAACTCAACCAAACAACAGCTTTGTCTTTTAATTCTGTAGTGTTTTCAATTCCTGCATTTGTTAAATGCTGCTTGCGAATCGTTTCTAAATTTTTGATGTTACTCGCAGAAGAAACATAAGCAACAGCCAAGGTTCTTAACTCATTGGTCTCTCCATATTTTTGGAATTTTACTTTGTCAGAATTTTGAGCAATGTATTTGAAGTAGTCAACTACTTTATGGTGTCTTGTAAAACGAGAACCTAATTTGTAGCCTAAAAACTCATCTGGAGTTTGTAGTTTTTGTGCGGTAAGTTGAAATGTAAGTAATGAAATGAAAATAATTAGTAATGACTTGTGCTTCATTAGGATATTTTTTTTGATTAGATTTTCAAAGCTACTTGTATTTATTTAGATAACAAATTTTCTTATTAGAGAAAGCGTTAAAAATTTGTTAGATTAAAGTATTGGATGTGACCAACCATCAAAAAAGTGTATTTTTATACAAATATTAAAAAAGACTTTATATATGGATAGTGATTGTTGCTATGTATCTTTCGATAAATTTCAAATTGGTTGTTTAACGCATTTAATCTAGAACTTTAATAGATGAAAGTTACGCAGATCCCATTTCAAAAAACTGGTTTTTTCTCAAAAACCATGGCTGATTACTTAGAACAAAAAGAATCAATAAAACCATTTTATAATAATTACCCAGATAGCAATGGATTTAAAAAGCAGATAGAAGAAAAAGGCAACTCCTTTTCTAAGGCCCATCGAAAGGTGCTGGTTGCTGCTTTGCAAAGCCAATACACTACTGTTGATGTTTCTGAAGAAACACAAGCGAATATTGATCGCTTGATACATTCAAATACTTTTACAGTAACTACTGGACATCAATTAAACTTGTTTACTGGGCCATTATATTTCTTATACAAAATTATTTCAGCGATCAACTTGGCAGAGGAATTAAGTGTGCAATTTCCAACAAGTAATTTTGTGCCTGTGTATTGGATGGCTACAGAAGATCATGATTTTGATGAAATTAATTATTTCAATTTTAGAAATAATAAGGTACAATGGAAAAGACCAGATGGTGGAGCCGTTGGGCATTTTGATACCCAAGGACTACAAGACGTATTTGAACAGTTTTCTCAACAATTAGGAACTTCAAGGAATGCAGCATTTTTAAAGAACTTATTCGAAGAAGGGTATGTAAATAATGATACTTTAACAGGTGCTACTAGGTATATTGCGAATCAATTATTTTCTAAATATGGTTTGGTAATTATTGATGGAGATGATAAAGACTTAAAGCAATTATATACACCTATTGTAGCAAAAGAATTAACAGAACAAACTTCTTATAAAGCGGTTTCAAAAACAATTTCAGCTTTAGAAAAATCATATAAGATTCAGGTAAATCCAAGAGAAATCAATCAATTTTATTTGAGTGAAAATTCTAGAGAGCGTATTCTTAAAGAAGGTGATAAATATGTTGTAAACAATACTTCAATATCTTGGAGTACAAGTGAGATACTTAAAGAAGTCAATGACTTCCCGGAAAATTTCAGCCCAAATGTAATCATGCGACCTTTGTATCAAGAAGTTATTTTACCAAACCTGGCATATATTGGTGGTGGAGGTGAATTGGCGTATTGGTTTGAATTGAAAGATTATTTTAAAGAAGTAAACATTCCTTTTCCAATACTATTGTTACGTAATTCGGTACAAGTCATTTCAACGAAACAACAAAAGAAACTCGATAGTTTGAATATCTCACATCAAGAATTATTTTTAAAACTAAACGATTTAT
>JAESTN010000337.1 GCA_016763595.1 Flavobacteriaceae bacterium
ATCGTTCTTAAAAGTAACAAATGAAGTACTATTTACTAAATTTAGTATTGCTTCATTTTCAATAGACTTTGTATTTGGATTCAACTCTTCTTTAGTTGCTAGATGTTTCTTTTTAGATATTTCTATCTTCTGAGCAGCTAATTGTTGTACTTCTATTATTAATTGCAGCTGTAAAACATACAAGTCTAACAGTTTTTGAATGCTATGTTTTAAGAATTTTTCTTCTCTTACTATATCATCAGCTTTTGAAGTTATCATTGCATAAACCGATTGCATTACTTTGACTCTAATATGTCTTCTATTAATCATTCTAAAGAACTAAATTTAAAAAAGGGCAATAGAAAAATTCTACCGCCCTGCAAAAATATACATTTTATTGAAATTTTCTACTTGTTTTGCTCTTTTTTACGAGTATCAATTCTATTTTGAGCAATATTTAATGCTGCTCTGTGTGTTGTGATATCTTCTTTCTTTGAAAGCTTAAAAATATCTAAAGTAGTATTGTAAATATTTTCTGTTTTTCTTATGATTTCATCTTTACCATATCCTTCTAATTCAGCATATACATTGATTATTCCACCAGCGTTGATTAAGAAATCTGGCGCATATGCAATTCCTTTTTCTTTTAGCAACCTACCATGTTTAATCTCATCAGCTAATTGATTGTTGGCTGCTCCAGCAATAACTTTTGCTTTTAATTGATTAATTGTTGCATCGTTAATTGTTGCTCCCAATGCACAAGGTGCATAAATATCAACATCCAATCCATAAATATCGTTTCCTAACACAACGTTTGCTCCATACTTATTACTTAATTCTTCTAAACGAGCTTCGTTAATATCATTAATTATAACTTTTGCTCCTTCATCTGTAATGTGCTTCAATAAAGTTTCCCCAACATGACCAACTCCTTGAACCAGTATTTTTTTACCTTCCAAATTGTCCGTTCCAAATTGATATTTTGCAGCAGCTTTCATTCCCATATACACTCCATAAGCTGTAATAGGCGATGGATTCCCTGCGCCTCCTTTACTTTCAGAAATACCAGTAACATGAGGTGTTACCTCTCTAACAACATCCATATCTCTAGTTTCCATACCAACATCTTCTGCTGTAATATATTTTCCACTTAATGAATGAACAAATTCACCAAACCTACGCATTAAGGCATCGTTCTTTTGAGTTTTTGCATCTCCAATAATAACTGCTTTTCCACCACCAAGGTTTAACCCTGTAATTGCTGCCTTAAAAGTCATTCCACGAGACAAACGTAAAACATCATTTAACGCATGCCATTCACTTTGATATGCCCACATTCTAGTCCCTCCTAAAGCAGGGCCTAAAACCGTATTATGTATACCGATTATTGCTTTTAAACCTGTATCTTCGTCGTTGCAAAAAACGATTTGTTCATGTCCATCAAAAGAGATTTGTCCAAAAACCGGATCATTTTTCAACTCTTTTACGTCGATTATGTTTGCTGTCATTTTTGTTATGTATTTATAAAAAAATTAAACTTTTCTTAAATTTTCAGCAGCAAAAATATGATATTAACAAATCATTTCAAAAAAAAGGGCGTTTAATTATGATATTATTAAGATTTAAAATGTTTTAATTAATTATAATTAACCTAAACAATATAAAAATACATAATTGTTAATGAAAGCATTACAATACTTAAACAAGTACTTTTTAAAATATAAATACAGATTACTACTTGGTATTATAATTACAATACTATCTAAAATTTTAGCTCTAAAAATACCTAGAATTATCGGGCAGTCTTTTAATATTATAGATGAATACAAGAAAGGTCTTATTGCCAATACAACTGATGTAAAACACGAGTTATTCATCCATATTTTAATGATTATTGGAGTTACATTAGTTGCTGGATTTTTAACGTTTTTAATGCGTCAAACTATTATTGTTACTTCAAGATTAATTGAGTTTGATTTAAAAAATGAAATCTATCAGCAATACCAAAGACTGTCTATAAATTTCTACAATAAAAATAGAACTGGAGACTTGATGAACAGAATTAGTGAAGATGTCTCTAAAGTAAGAATGTATTTTGGGCCAGCAATTATGTACAGCATGAATATGATTGTACTGTTTGCAGTAGGTTTTTATCAAATGTTTAGCATTGATCCAATATTGACGGCATACACATTAATTCCTTTTCCGATTTTATCAATTTCAATCTTTGTTCTTAGTAAAGTAATTAATGAAAAGAGTACCGTTGTACAGCAATATTTATCAAAACTAACCACTTTCAATCAAGAATTTTTCTCAGGTATCAATGTTGTAAAATCTTACGGAATTGAAAAATCTATTATCGCTAATTTTGATGATTTAGCAAACGAGAGCAAAAACAAGAACATCGATTTATATAAAGTACAAGCAATTTTTTTTCCACTAATGGTTTTACTGATTGGTGTAAGTAATTTACTAGTTATATATATAGGAGGGAAACAGTATATCGCTGGAGAGATTCCTATTGGAGTAATTGCTGAATTTATATTATATGTTAACATTTTAACGTGGCCAGTAGCAATTGTAGGTTGGGTAACTTCAATGGTACAGCAAGCCGAAGCGTCCCAACAAAGAATAAATGAGTTCTTAGAACAAATCCCTGAAATCACCAATACAAACAATACTAGAACTGTAATTAAAGGTGCTATAGAGTTTAAAAATGTAAGCTTAACGTATGATGACACGAACATTACTGCTTTAAACAATGTTAATTTTAAAGTAAGAATAGGCGAAACCATTGCTATTTTAGGAAAAACAGGTTCAGGTAAATCGTCAATCGTCAATCTAATAGCTAGATTGTATGATACTACAAATGGAACTATTTTAATTGATGGAGAAAAAATTACAGATGCAAATTTAACCGATTTAAGGAATCAAATTGGTTTTGTGCCTCAAGACCCTTTTTTATTTTCTGATACAATTGAGAACAATATTAAATTTGGTAAAGAAGATGCAACTACGGAGGAAATTATTATTGCTGCAAAAAACGCCGTTATTCATGATAATATTTCTGAATTTAAAAACAAGTACAACACCGTCTTAGGAGAAAGAGGTGTAACTTTATCTGGTGGACAAAAACAACGTGTTTCGATTGCTAGAGCAATTATCAAAAACCCTAAAATTTTAATTTTTGACGATTGCCTATCTGCAGTTGATACAGAAACTGAAGAGCTAATTTTATCAAATCTAGAAAAGGTTTCTAAAGAAAAGACTACTTTTATTATCAGTCATAGGGTTTCATCAGCAAAAAATGCTGATAAAATTATCATCTTAGAAAGCGGGAAAATAATACAGCAAGGCCCTCATAATCAACTAATAAAAGAGAATGGATACTATAAAGATTTATACGAACAACAACTTTTAGAAAAAGAAAACTAAGGTTTCATTAGAATAAGTAAAATATTTTTTTAGTTTTGTTCAGCAAACAAAACAAAACTTAATTTTATTACTAATTATTATGGCTGAGAGAGTAGAACAAGAAGAGATTTTTTCTCAAGTGTTGAGAGCAGGAAGAAGGACTTACTTTTTTGATGTAAGATCTACAAAAGCAGATGATTACTATCTAACAATAACTGAAAGTAAAAAATTTACGCACGATGATGGTTCTTTTCATTATCAAAAACATAAAATTTATCTTTATAAAGAAGACTTTTCAGAATTTAACGAAATGCTAAAAGCTGCAACTGATTACATTGTTAATGAAAAAGGGCAAGAAGTAATAAGTGAAAGACACCAAAAAGACTACAAAAAAGATGAAGTAACTACAGAAGAAGAGACTTCTACAGAAAGTTTTACAGATGTTTCTTTTGAAGATATCTAGAATTCAACTAATTCTCACATAAAAAACGCCATCTAATTTAGATGGCGTTTTTTTTATAATACTTTCAACATTATAGTGCTTTTTGCTACAGTTTCTTCCCATTCCTTTTCTGAATTGCTCTCTTTTGTAATTCCACCACCCACATAAATAGAAACTTCAGTATTGTTTATCTCCATACATCTTAGGTTTACAAATAAATGGGAATCATTCTGA
>JAESTN010000338.1 GCA_016763595.1 Flavobacteriaceae bacterium
ATTAGAAACTAATTATAAAAAACAATTATGTACAAACAAAGTTTATCAATAATTTTAAATCAATGTAAAGTAATAATTGTGATTTTACTTTGTGCACCACTTTTGATTGGGTGTGAAGAATCATCAAAATTAAAGCAACGCGCCAATGCTCCCGTTTTTAAAAAATTGAACAAAGGGGTTAATGTTGATACATCACTACCGAGTACAGGGGTGTGGTCAAAATTACAACACGATGCTGCACACTTTGAATCGGTTGCAAAAGCAGGATTTGAATCAGTGCGAATTTTTATGCCATACAGAGCAGGCATTGAAGAGGTCGAACAGCAAATCAAAGATGCCTTAGCCAATAATTTAGCCATTGTGATTTGCATGTGGGGTGACGGATCTTGGGCTCAAAATGATATAGAAATTGGAGCAGCGCAAATTGCTGAAAAATGGGGAGCACTAGCCAAAGCATGGAAAGAGTATCCAAGTGATTTGGTATTTGAAATATTAAATGAACCAAAAGGAATTGGTTATAAGGATGAAGAGACTTATGTAGACGTAATGAAATTATACAATGCAGCAGCACAGGCGATTCGAGATGAAGACCCAGATCGACCTATTTTAATTGGTTCACCTAGAAGTAATGATCCTGAATATTTAGAAAATTATGTAACGAAGGAACACCTTACCTATACTTTTGATGGTGGAAAAGGTTTTTATGAGGATACAAATGCTGGAGTAGCCATCCATTTTTACAATCCAAGACATGAAGACGGAATTAACTTTGCCATGTGGCTTACGCCACTTCCGGAAGAAGACGAAAAATGGAAACCTACCATTTTAATAAAGTTAACCTTAGCCGATGCTTGGAGAAAATCTGTAGGTGTAAACATACCGGTGGTTACAACGGAATGGGGCTTATGGTCTTTTACAGGTCGTCCAGATGAAGAAGTAACCAAATGGTTAACCTATCACATGGAGAACTTTAAAAAATACGATGTCGGAAATATGTGGTATACAGGAATTCAAAACAACCAAAGATCGTTTGGTATTTTTGATTCTGAATTTGGTTGGAATCAGAACATACTTGACAAATTAACAGGTGTAAAACCGACCTCGCTTCCAAAAACTTCACAGACCATTGATAGTGAATTTCTTCAACCAGGTTTTTCTTGGCAGCTTACTTCTGAAAAAATAATAAAAGAATATATCTACGGAATGGATGCATTTAGCGGCAATTCGATGTTAAAGGTTACTGTCCCAAAAAATGCGAAAGGGCAATTGTATCAAGAATCATATCATGCTGATGGCGAATACAAAGGAGCGCCAGGTAGAAGTTTACTACATCTAAAAAAAGGGGAAACCTATAAAATTAGTTTTATTGGAGCTGTTAAAGAAGGCTCTGGGAAATTAAAAGTCGTTTTAAAAGATGTAAAAGATTTAAGAACAATTTACGATAGTGAAGAGGCAACCGGATCTTGGATGAAATTAAAAGTTAAACCTAAAACATATACTATAACCTATACACATAATGTAGAAACGGTAATGGATGTTCGGTTGGAATTTGATTTTGGAGCCAAAGAACAGGTGCTGTATTTAGACAAGGTTGAATTTATTAGAGAGTAAAATTTAAACAGATGAAGAAAAAAGTAATGATTACGGGAGCCACGGGTGATGTAGGTAAATCGCTTTGTGAAATTTTAGACGGTTTAGGATATGATGTTTTAACCTCAAGTAGAAGGAAACCCGAAGGATGGAAATATCCGTTTACATCTGTTGATATTACAAATCTAGATGTATTTACTGAATCGCTAAAAGATGTTTCTGTCTTGGTTCACCTCGCAGGACAACGTGAGCCAGATGCTGGATTTGAAGATCTAGTGGGACCAAATATTCGCGGTTCATACAATGCCTTTGAAGCTGCTTTACGTGCAGGAGTTCAAACGGTAGTATATGCAAGTAGTGTTAATGTTTCTAATGGACAAGATCAAAAAGAGCCTCTTTCTGAAGAAGTAATCTGTCCTTCCAATCTCTATGGAACCTCAAAAGCCTTTGGTGAATCTATCGCACGACATTACAGTGAAATACATGGAGTCTCCTGTTTTTGCTTCCGAATGGGATGGACTTTGCCCTTTACCGAATCAAAAGAATTGTTGGCAAATCCGCCAATGGATCCTCTATACGCCAAAAAGGTATATTTAAGCACAGAGGATTTTGCGCAACTTGTTCACTTGGCCATTGAAGCTCCAAAAGATTTGAAATTTGGAGTGTTTAATGCACTGTCTGACAATCGTGAGAAATTGCTAGATATTTCTAAAGCCAAATCTGTTCTAAAATACAAACCCAAACATGATGCATTTGCTATTTTAGAATCTTAAGAGCATGGGGATTTTATTTCTTTCCCTTGGAAAAAGAAAAATTTCGATCAAAAATTCAGTAAACCAATGTAGCAATTAGTACACTACAGAGGGCTTAATTAAATAAGCCTCAGATAAGGTTAACGATCTTTTTTCTGAGATTAAACAATTGCGTAGCGCATTTAGCGAAAATGAATTTGGACTCATAATCATTTTTCAAAAGGTAATATGTATACCTCAAAAGACGCATATGCAACCTTTAGAATAGGACATACAGTTATATTTGAGAATACAATATTTCAATAGCACCCCATAATTACAGGGAACTGTTGATACGGATTAATCTCAACTATTATAAAGAAACCTAATGAAAAACATTTCTAGAAAATTAAAACTAAAATACATAAGTTATTTTGTTGTTAGCCTGACAATATTTGCCCTTTTTACTAATTGTAATGACCCAGAACGGTTAATAACAGAAGTAATAGAAAACGAAGAAGATCCAAAAGGGGCTATCAAATACGCAGCTGTATTTGATAAACTAAAAAAAGGGGTTAACCAAGACGCAACCATGCCGTTTTCAGGTTCTTTTCCAAAAGTAATACACGAACGCGCACATATGCAAGCAATAAGTGAAGCAGGTTTTGAATCAGTTCGTATTTTCTTGCCATATTCTGCGGGTGGATATTCTGAGTTCGAATCCAGAATTCAAGACGCACTTGATTATAATTTAGCTGTGGTTGTTTGTATGTGGGGTAACGGAACTTGGTCTGGAGACATTAATACAGGTACAAATCAAATTGCCGAAAGATGGGGGACGATTGCAAATGCATGGAAATCTAAGTTCTCAAATGATGTAGTATTTGAAATATTGAACGAACCAAAGGGGATTGGTTTTCAAGACAATGCAACCCACCATGCGAATGCCATGAAACTTTACAATGCTGCTGTTACTGCTATTCGAGCAAAGGATACTGACAGACCAATTCTTATTTCTGCCCCAGGTTATAACGACTCTAATAAATTAGATCAATGGGTAAATGAAACACATCTTAGCTATACATTAAGTGACGGAAGCGGGTTTTTTGAGGATCCAAATATTGGGGTGGCCATTCATTTTTATGAGCCAAACAATTCAAATGGATGGTTTGCAATGAACACAGGAGATTTGCCAGGTGGTGATTCTTGGAAAGTTCCTATTAAAGAAGAAATAGACTATGCCGTTGATTGGCAAGAAAAACATGAAACAACGATGCCGATTGTGGTAACCGAATGGGGATGTTGGATATTTGACAGGCGTACCAATAGTGGCCAACTCGAGACATGGCTAGATTATACTATGAGCCTTTTTAATGAGCACAATATTGGTTCTATGTGGTACACAGGTATTCAAAACAACCAAAGAGCATTTGGTATTTTTGATTCTGAATTGGGATGGAATCAAGTTGTACTTGATAAGCTAACAGGAGTA
>JAESTN010000339.1 GCA_016763595.1 Flavobacteriaceae bacterium
AAAGATTTTAATATCGAGCAATGGACTGTTTTTGTAAACGATGGGCTGGACCCAGATGCTACACCATCACAAAGACATGTGCTGGCGCCGCTGCTTTCAGAAATTGCCACTGCCAATACAGCTGCAAACATGCAATTGGGTTTGCATCGCATTGGGGCAACCACTAGAACAGGTTCGGCTTGGTCTAATGGCTTTCCAGACCGTTCGAGGCAAGTTATAATTGCTGAAAATTTTGCACAGAGTACACAATTAAATGCCAAAGAACTGCAAATAAATACAGGAATAAATCTAACAATAACCAACAACCTGTTGGTGGTTTCTGATGCCATTGTAAACAATGGTACCCTACGTATGGCAGGTGGTTCACAATTGGTGCAAACCCATGAAAACACAGCAAATATAACAGGTACAGGTCAGCTTTATATAGATCAAACAAGCCAAACAGCAAGTGTTTACAGGTACGATTATTGGAGTTCGCCAGTTGTAGAAAATGGAGAGACTACCTATAGAATAGGGCAGGTAATGAAAGATGGAACAACGCCTACTTCCTCCTCTTCTACGCTCAGAAATATCAATTTTGTAGGCGGTTATAATGGCGATAATACGACCAGCCCTATTTCTATTGCGAACTATTGGTTGTACAGTTTTACGAATGGCGCTTGGAATGCCACAGGAAATACAGGGACTTTGAATCCAGGAGAAGGCTATTTGTTAAAAGGCCCAGGTGTGGCACAAAATTATACCTTTTCTGGTGTGCCAAATGACGGAACAATTGCATCTGAAATTACAGAAAACACCAGTAAGTTGGTAGGAAACCCCTATCCTTCTGCTCTAGATGCTACTAAATTTATACAAGATAATACGGCTGTGTTGGATGGGAGTTTGTATTTCTGGGAACATACCGGAGAAGCCAGAACATCTACAGAAATCGAAGGGCACAATAAAGGCGGGTACCAAGGAGGCTATGCAACGCGTAATATAACCATGGGTGTTGCGGCAACGGCGATTATTGGTACCGATGGTTTGGGGAGTGCCACCTACCGAGTTCCGGGACGATATATTGCTGTGGGGCAGGGGTTCTTTGTGGGAGCAACCAGTACGGGTACCCTCACATTTCGCAATAGCCAACGAAGCTATCAAATCACAGACGGTAGCAATTCTATATTTTTTAAGGGATCCAAAATACAGACAACAACTCTCCCTATTTTGAAGATTGGACTCGATTATACCAATACAAAACAAGTGAAACTACACCGCCAAATAGGCATTTCTTTTAAAGAAGGAAATACCGATGGGTATGAAAGTGGGTATGACAGTGAAATTTATGATTTAAATACCCAAGACGATGACATCTATTGGAAATTTGGAACAGGAAAAAAATATGTAATTGCAGGGGTGGGTGCAGTGCAACAAGAGGTAGAGGTGCCAATAACGCTACAGGTTAAATCAGAAAATCCATTGGTCCTATTTCTCGATGCAAAAGAGAACATCTCTCCAGATGTTTATGTGTATGACAAGGTAGAAAACACCAAAACAAAGCTGTCTGAAACTGGTATTGTTCTGAACTTGGATAAAGGAACCTATACAAATCGATTCTATATCAGCTTTAATTCCGTAGCCTTAAGCGTAGACGCTATTCTAGAAAATCAAGTAGCGCTTTACTACAATAAAAATGCAAAAGAACTACAGATAAAAATGAAAAGCAACATGGACGTAAAGAAAATAAGTTTGTGGAATCTGTTAGGGCAAGAAGTAAAAAGCTGGAAAGGAAAGGATTTAAAGACCTCAGATCAGACATTAAAATTAAAAACAGGCCTGCTTCCAGCTGCAGTGTATGTGGTAAAGTTACAGACTTTTACAGGCGTTGTTTCTAAGAAAATAATGGTGTATCGTTAGGTTGCATGATAAAACAGGTAGACGTATTTACCTAAAAAGGAACAGGAACTTCGCAATAGAACAAAAATTAAGTACCCTAAAAGTTGAAGTTGCTAGCTGAAAAAGAGACGTTGATAATCCTCCAAAAAAAAAAATTGAGTTTGTAAAAAACGATACGCACTATAGATAGGTGTAAAGAAATTTTATAGGCTGTTTTAATTAATTTAGGTATGAAAATAGTGTTGTTTTTAGGACTGCTGGTAGGTAGTTGTTTTTTAATTTTAGGAATTATTAAAAAAAATCATCTATTGTTTCTGGCACTAGTGCTTTTTAGTTTTAGTTTTTTAACGATATCCTGTGCCGGAATTTACAACCAATCTCAATCTAGTCAGTGGCGATGGTTGCCTTTTTATTTTCTCTATTTTACACTGCCACTATTTTTGCTGTATGCAAAAAGTATCTCTGTTATTTCACTTCAAAAGAAAGATTATTTAATTCTTATTCCTGGCCTTCTAGAAATCATATACATTTTTTGTATCTGGTATTTTAAAGATATTTACAAAGACGCTGTTGCTATTAACTGGAAATTATATATGTTATTGGCCTTTTCATTTAATCTTTTTCTGGCTAGTTATGGTTTGTGGAAACTGGTAAGTCATTTTAAAAACAAGTATTATATGTATTCTTTTTTAGGGAAAAGGCATATTAAATGGATCAAAAATGTATTGGTATCTATAATTGTTTCATTGGTCTTGTTTATAAATTTGTGTTATCTAGGCTATTGTGACTTGGTCAATTTTTTGAATGGTTTTTACAATTTTGCACTGTTTGTATCTATTGTTTATTTTGGGTATACCACACGGAATATTTTAAATTTTGATTGCGAAACAGAATATAATAGTGCTTGTAAAAAAGAACTCTTCGAAATCTTAAAAAAAATAAAGGAACACATGATTCTGTCAGAAGATTATTTGAAAAATAATTTTTCTCAAAGGGACTTGTCAGAGGCAATAGGTGTTCCTCCAAATAAAGTTAGAATCGCAATTACCAGCTTAACTCATAAAAGCTTTAATAGCTACCTCAATTGTTTTCGTGTTCAAAGAGCAGTACTTTACTTAAGTGATAAAAAGTATGAGCACTACACCATAGATGGCATTGCAAAAGAAGTAGGGTTTCATTCGAAAAGTGTATTCTATATGGCTTTTAGAAAAACGACAGGCTTTACGCCATTGCTATACAAAAAAGCTTTTTTATAAGTAATACCAAATACATATTTGATGCATTAAGCTGCTCTATATCAGTTTTCTGAAGTCAATACCCCCTTTTTTAGCGAAGTTGATTCTTAGTTTTGTCAGAATGGGGCTATTTCATTGAATTTAACAAGTAAAAAAAAAGAGGTGGTTTTCTTAGTACATATAGTGTCTGCCAGCTATTTCTCTCCTATTGTGTATTTACAAATTAGTGTGGATTTAAGAAATCCACACTAATTACAGACAAAACACAGCTCTTAAAAACACAAATTAATAAACCTTTGTATCATCCCCGAAAAAGTAGTTTGTGTATTCTTTTTTAGAATCATAAAAATTTAAAAGCAGGTAACTCTGTTTTTAAAAACAAGAAAAAATTGTTTAAGTAAAAATTTTGAGTATGGTAGCTTTTAAAACGGTAACGGGGAAATCATTTTACAAGAAAATTAGAAGCATTGGTTCGCTATTTCTGATTCTTTATACAGGATCTCTTTTTTCTACTAAAAAAAACATGCCTGTTTCTTTTACATATGAGGCAACAAGCATGCAACAAAGTTTGAGTTTTCAAAAGCTAATAAAAGGGAATACTCGATATTATGAAATGCCATTACATGATGGAGACCTCACTGTTTTTATTGCGGCAAATACATTTAAAAAACTGGTTAATCCCTATCCTTCTAATTTAAACGCAACCAAGTTTATGCAAGACAACGCAGCCTTGCTAGATGAAAGTCTGTATTTTTTAGACATACATACCGCAACCAAACAGAAGAGTTTTGCAGTACAGAATTTGGTAATGGGTGTTGGAGCCGATAGGCATTTAGATAAAGAGATTGCTATAGGTCAGGTTTTTTATGTGATGGCAAAGAGTCAAGACGGGCTTGTTAGATTTAACAATAGTCAGCGAATGCGTCAGATTCAAAAAGGAAATCAAAAGATCCCGATGCTAAAAATTGGACTCAAATATACGAACAGCAGAGGTGTGAGCAAGCATCGACAGCTAGGTGTTTCATTTAAAAAGGGTAATTCCTACACCCATGAAAGTGGATATGATAGTGAGCTAGTAGATTTACAGACCCAAGAAAATGATATGTATTGGGATTTTGGAAATGGTAAAAAATATGTAATCGCTGGGCTGTCAAATTTTGATGCCCGTTTGGAAATTCCTTTGGTACTTCAAATAAAATCAGAGGATACCATTCGGCTGTTTTTAGACCTGGTTGAAAATATAAAGCAAGCCGTGTATTTGTATGATAAAGTTACCCATAAAAAAGTGCAGTTGACTGAATTGGGAGTTTCTTTAAATATTGCAAAAGGAACTTATACAGATCGGTTTTATATTGGGTTTCATTCGCGGTTATTTGCCGTAACAGAAGCCTTGGAACATCAAATTAGGGTGTCCTATTCGAGAAAAAAACATGCTCTTAAAGTAGATTGTGATACACCTTTGGATTTTAAAAATGTGACTTTATTAAAATTATTAGGAAAGGAGGTCGCACATTGGAAAGGGGAGCAATTGGTGAAAAATGCGCTCTGTTTACCTTCTGTAGTATTAAAGCCAGGAGTTTACTTGGTGAAAATAGAAACAGGTCAAGGAGTTGTTGTGAAAAAAGTGGTAGTTAAAAATGAATAAAATGGTGAGAGAATAATAGCAATGAAATGAATACTTACTATGAACCTTTTGTTGTGATTCTAAATGTGAGTTTTTTATACGTGGAACTACGATGGGTTCCTCATTGAAAATTAATTTTAAATCTACCCTAGAATTGAAAATTACATTTAGAACACATACAAAATACTTTAAAAGGAATGATGTATGTTCAATTTCCTCTACCCCCGGTTCCGCCACCGCCTCCACCAGGATTGCCCATCGATGATGGACTGTGGGTTTTGGTATTGATTGCAGTGGTATATGCCGATAGAATTATGAATGTTAAGAATAAGAAGAATGTTAGT
>JAESTN010000340.1 GCA_016763595.1 Flavobacteriaceae bacterium
AAAACACATAGAGCAGACTAGCTTTATGGATCAAATATTTGCATTCTTGCCGTTTATAATCCTTATTGCTATTTGGTTGTTCTTTATGAAAAGAATGTCTGGTGGTGGTGCTGGTGGCGGCGGTGGCCAGATATTTAACATTGGTAAATCTAAAGCTAAATTATTTGACAAAGACACTAAAGTAAAAACATCGTTTAAAGATGTTGCCGGTTTAGAAGGTGCTAAAGAAGAAGTGCAAGAAATTGTAGATTTCTTAAAAAACCCTGGAAAATACACTGCTTTAGGAGGTAAGATTCCAAAAGGAGCCTTGTTAGTAGGATTACCTGGAACGGGTAAAACATTATTAGCAAAAGCTGTTGCTGGTGAAGCAGGCGTTCCATTTTTCTCCCTATCAGGTTCTGATTTTGTAGAAATGTTTGTAGGTGTTGGTGCATCTCGTGTTAGAGACTTGTTTAAACAAGCAGCACAAAAATCTCCTTCAATAATTTTTATTGATGAAATTGATGCGATAGGTAGAGCTCGTGGGAAAAACAGCATGACAGGTGGTAATGATGAGCGTGAAAACACATTGAATCAATTATTAACAGAAATGGATGGTTTTGGTACAGATACAAATGTAATTGTATTGGCAGCCACAAACCGTGCAGATGTTTTAGACAAAGCATTAATGCGTGCTGGTCGTTTTGACCGCCAAATCTATGTAGACCTACCAGATATTAACGAGCGTCAAGCAATTTTTGATGTTCACATTAAACCTTTAAAATTAGGGAATGATGTAAATATTGAATCTTTAGCACAACAAACACCTGGTTTTTCTGGTGCAGATATTGCAAATATGTGTAATGAAGCTGCCTTAATTGCGGCTAGAGTTGATAAAAAAGCAATTGAACATCAAGATTTCCTAGATGCTGTTGATAGAATTGTTGGTGGTTTAGAAAAGAAAAACAAAGTGATAACTCCAAGAGAGAAAGAAACAATTGCTTTTCACGAAGCTGGTCATGCAACTGTAAGCTGGATGTTAGAGCATGCTGCTCCATTGGTAAAAGTAACTATTGTTCCGAGAGGGCAATCTTTAGGTGCTGCCTGGTATTTACCAGCAGAAAGAATGATTGTTCAAACTGAGCAAATGTTAGACGAAATGTGTGCAACCCTAGGTGGTAGAGCTGCTGAGAAAGTTATTTTCAACAAAATTTCTACAGGAGCATTAAGTGATCTAGAAAAAGTTATGAAACAGGCAAGAGCCATGGTAACTGTGTATGGATTAAATGAAAAAGTTGGAAATATCACCTATTATGATTCTTCAGGAAATGATGCATTTGTAAAACCATACAGCGAACACACTGCTAAGATGATTGATGAAGAAATTTCTAAAATGATTGAAATTCAATATGTTAGAGCAGTTGAATTATTAGAAATTCATAAAGAAAAACTAACTGTACTGGCAAAATTACTTTTAGAAAAAGAAGTTATTTTTAAAGTAGATTTAGAGAAAGTATTTGGGAAAAGACCGTTTGAAGAAGAAAAAACAATAAGAAAAGCAAAAAAATCTGATACTGAAGAGAAAACTAAAGAATAGTTTTTTATATTAATTTTTTATTTCAAAATGAGTTTTTTTAAAAAAGTATTTAAAATATCCAACCAATCATCCAAAGAGAAGGCTACTAAAAAGCAAGAGGTTAACTTATCTCTGGATGATTCTTTTGTCCATTATTTCTTAGAAAAAGGCGGTAAATTTTTATACTGTACAAAGAATGAAGAAATTAAATCTCATCTAGAAAACATTATTCTAGAAAATGATTGGAAAGAATTAGTTTGTATTGATAAAAACGTAGCCAAATTAGCAAATAAAAAGAGCATCTCTATAAAAGAGGACATTAATTACTCTGCCCCTTTTCTAACATCTTGCGAACATTTAATCGCTGACAACGGAGATATTTTATTTTCTTCAAACCAGTTAAGAAGCAAAAAAATCGCTTCCCTTTCTGAACACTTTATTGTTTTTGCAACTACTAGTCAACTAGTTAAAAATACAGGTGAAGGTTTAACCGGAATCAAAACCAATTTTAGAAAAAACATCCCTACTAATATTAGTGCCGTTAAAAATTACTCAATCAATAAAAAAGACGATAATTTCCTAAATTACGGCAACAGTAACTCAAAAAACTTATATTTGCTGCTATTCGAAGATTTATAGTATGCGCAACCTAATAACCAGATTAATCTCTGGCTTTGTTTATGTCTCTCTTTTCATATTCGCAACCCTTTTTGATGCAAAAAGCTACATTGCTATAACCGGTGTATTTGCTGCAATTTGTATTTGGGAGTTTTCAAAAATTGTAAAATTAAAAAATATAATACCATATATTTTATTAGCTGCATCACTCTACTATTTCCCTTTTAAAGTACCAGAAAAAGTGCTGCTTTTTTTATTAATAGCAACCTTATTATGTGCCATCAGATTAATTTACAATCTGTATAATAAAACTCAGAATTACCCTTCTGCGAATATTGACAAGTTAGATTTAACAATTAGATATATCATTTTACCATTTAGTTTTTTAATTGCATTACCATTTGTATTTGGGGAATATCAACCAAAAATTGTAATCTGTATCTTAATCTTTATTTGGGTTAATGATAGTTTTGCTTATTTAGTAGGTAAGAATTTTGGAAAAAGAAAGCTCTTTGAAAGCGTATCTCCTAAAAAAACCATTGAAGGCTTTATTGGAGGTTGGGTTTTTTCATTAATCGCTGCTTTTTTCATTTCTCAACAACATGATGATTCTAATATCAACTTGGTAGACTGGATTATAATCGCTTCAATCCTTTCCGTTTTTGGAACAATTGGTGACCTGATAGAATCAAAATTTAAACGACAAGCCAACGTAAAAGACAGCGATACAATTATGCCAGGACACGGAGGAATGTTAGACCGATTAGACAGCCTATTTTTTGCGGCCCCTTTTGTGTATTTATATTTATACTTTTTCATATAAACCCAGTATGTTTCATAAAGAAGGATTTAATATCATAACTATTACTTCAATATTACTTGTTGCCGGAATTATTGTTGCAGATAATTTCCTAGAAACATATCTGCTTCAAAAAACTGTACAAATAGCACTAATAACAATATTCCTGATTGTTTTACAATTTTTTAGAAACCCCAAAAGAAACACTGTTTTAAACGAGCATCATATTATAGCTCCAGTAGACGGAAAAGTAGTTGAAATTAAAGAGGTATACGAACCAGAATACTTTAAAGACCAAAGACTACAAGTTTCTTTTTTCACGTCTCCTATCAATGTTCATGTTGTTAGATATGGATTAAGTGGTATCATCAAGTACAATAAATATCACCATAAAACACAAGTAGCTGTTGGGAATCCAAAAACAGCAACAGACAATGGGAGAACAACAATTGTTATTGACTCACAAAAAATTGGAGAAGTAATGTACAGACAAATTACAGGAACATTTACAAAAAGAATTGTAAATTACGCTATCGAAGGAAACACTGTTGTTCAAGGAGAAGATGCCGGATTTATAAAATTTGGTTCGAGAGTAGATTTATTTTTACCTTTAAACACCAAAATGAATATAAAAATTGGAGATCAAGTGAAAGGTGGAGAACAAATAGTTGCTAGTAAATAGAATGAACCAAACCTCTTTAGACATACAATTCAAAGAAGCTTACAAAGTGATTTCTCAGCTATCTCAAGATCAATTTGCACCAGATATAATGCTAAAACTATATGCTTATTACAAGCAAGCAACCTACGGAGATAACAATCCTGAATATATTGAGACTAACGAATTAGATCTTAGAAATAGATTTAAATTAAATGCATGGATTCAATTAAGAGGAATGTCTATAGATACTGCAAAAAAAGAATATATAAAAATTGTAAATAATTTATAAATCAACGTCAATCATGAAAAAAATATTAATACTAACCTTAATTCTTGGAATCTCTTTTCAGTTTACTTCTTGTAAAACAGAAAAGAAGAAAGAAGTAGAAGCTAAAAAAGAAGTTAAGGTGCATCCTTATTCTTTAAAAACAGCAAAAAACTCAATTGATTGGGTGGCTTATAAAACTACAGACAAACTTCCTGTAAAAGGAAAGTTTAAAAAAATAACCATCACTAAAAACGGTGAAGGAAACACAACAAAAGAAGCAATTAACGGTGCTGAATTCTCAATTCCTGTGAGCAGTCTTTTTACTGCTGATGTAAGTAGAGATTTTAAATTGAAAAAGTTCTTCTTCGGATTTATGGACAACACAAAATTATTATCAGGAAAATTAACTTTAACTGATGATACAAATGGAATCGCGTCTATAACAATGAATGGAATTACTGCAGACTTGCCTTTTACATATACATTAGAAGGAAAGGAATTCAAGTTAACTTCAACTATGAACTTAGACAATTGGAATGCTCAAAAAGCAGTTGAATCTTTAAATGTAGCTTGTAAAGACTTACACAAAGCTACAGATGGAGTTTCAAAAACATGGAGCGAAGTTGCCATCAATATTACTTCTGTTTTTCAATAAAACTATTTTAACGCATAAAAAAAGCCTCACAGTTGTGAGGCTTTTTTTTATGATAATATCTTAGTAACTAAGTCTTTCTTTGCTTGCTCATCATTACCAAACAACCAACGTAAGGTATTGTCTTCCCAAATTTCATGGTATTCTTGTTCATTAATCAAGTTTCTTTCAATCGCTAAATCCAATATTTTTCCTGGGTATGAAGATTGCGCGTCATTTTCCATTTCTCCTAATGGATACGGATCGTCTAATCCCATAATTACTTGATTAGATCCTTGACGATCTATCATTAGTTTTAATGAATCTGTATCATGAACCAAGGTGTCAAAATAAATATTTGGATGCCCAACCGCTTTTCTAGGATGTGTTTTTCCTTTAAATAAATCTGGTCTCCCATCAAAACCCTGTATTCTTCTCCCTAAATTCATCTGTGCCAATTGACCTCCATGTGCAAAACAAGTTCTGATATTAGGAAAACGCTCTTGCATTCCGTTCAGCGTATAAAAATGATAGGCATCACCACATTGTGCCAACATCCAAATTAAATGAAAACGCCAATTTGTGTTTTCTAACTTGATCATTTTATCACCATCATACGGATGGATTTCAATTGCCAACTTATACTTGATTGCCAATTCTAAAATCGGATCATTTTCTTGATCAAAAACACAACGCCATTGACCAATTGAGTCCATAAAATGCGTAGGCAAACACAGTACTTTTAATCCTAATTCTTCAACACAACGTTCTATTTCCCACAATGCCCCATGAATAAACCCCGGGTGGACCACAAATCCACAGGTAAATTTTGACGGATGATCATGTTGTATTTTTGCATTGAAATCATTCTGAAAACGCAAGGCTTTTTTCATATCTTCCAAACGCAATCCGTTACCATACAATTGAGAAAGGTTCAATACCACAGCATGGTCCAAACGGTTTTTCTCCATCCACTCTAGCTTCTCGTCTAAAAAGAAACTTGAATCTGTTACTGGACGTTTCCATCCTTTCTGCAACATATGTTTACGCTCATCATCTACCCAAAAGATTTCCTTCTCTTTCATAAACTTCGGAATCTGCTCTGGATAAGGCAATAAATGTGAATGTCCGTTTATTCTAAGTTTTCTTTTTGTCATTATTTCTGTCATTCCTGTAAAAACAGGAATCTCATTTTAAAATAGTTAGTACTTAATAGTAGCTTCCTGTTTTTACAGGAATGACACATATTATACTTTTTTTGGTGCTTCCATAACAGTTGCACAATTAGAACAAGTACATTTTTGTGTGTCAGAATAGTATTTGTCAAATATAATTGGCATATCTGTTTCAATATTATCCAACGCAAAAGGCTCTCTGTACAATTGATTTCCACAATTTTCACAATACCATTCTAAGGCATCTAACATTCCTTCAGAACGCGGATATTCTATTACCAAACCAACAGTATTTGCTTTTCGCTGTGGCGAATGAGGTACTTTGGCTGGCAATAAATAAATATCTCCTTCATTAATTTCTACATCTTGCTGGTTTCCGTCATAATCAATAATTTTCAACACCATGTCGCCTTCTACTTGGTAAAAGAATTCTGGAGTTTCATTATAATGGTAATCTTTTCTTCTATTGGGTCCACCAACAACCATCACAATAAATTCTCCATCTTTCCAAACACATTTATTCCCAACAGGTGGTTTTAGCAAATGACGATTTTCATCAATCCATTTTTTAAAATTTAAAGGCGATACTAATTTGCTCATGATTTTATTTTTTAGGCGTTCCCTAAAGGTCGGGCTTTTTGCTTTATCTTTTTATGGTCATTGCAAAGAACGTTTTGCTCTTTCTGTGGCAATCTCAAATTTACAGAGAGATTACTTCGCTTTACTCGAAATGACGTTTTCTTAACTCATAAAAAGGATGTCGCTTCAATCCCTAACGCGAGATTTTGTTAAATTTACAAACTTTTTGTTCTACCTCCATCAACTGGAACATTTATTCCGTTGATAAAACTTGCTTTTTCACTTGCTAAAAACACCACTGCATTAGCAATCTCTTCTGGTTTTGCAAAACGTTTAGCTGGTGAAGCATTCATCATATTTTTAGAAACTTCATCCACAGACAATCCTGTTTTATTCGCTTTGTTATTAATGATTTCTGTCAAACGTTCAGTTCCAGTTGCACCCGGCAACACATTGTTTACGGTAATTCCAAACTGCCCTAACTCATTTGCCAAGGTTTTTGACCAACTAGCAACAGCACCACGAATGGTGTTCGAAACCCCTAAACCATCTAATGGTTGTTTTACAGAGGTAGAAATCACATTGATAGTTCTACCAAACCCCGCAGTTTTCATAAACGGAACAACTGCTTGTACCAACACATGATTGCATTTTAAATGCTGTGTAAATGCACTTTCAAACTCATCTAACGTTGCATTAAAAACAGGTCCTCCAGCTGGTCCTCCAGTATTATTTACCAAAATATGAAAATCCAGATTACTTGCTTCAATTTTTGATTTCAAAACTATTGGGTTCGAAAAATCGGCAACGATATAACTATGCTTTTGATTGTTATTTGGCAATTCTGAAAGCACTGCTTTCAACTTCTCTTCATTACGAGCAATCAAAGTTACATTCACTCCTTCTGCAGCCAATCCCATTGCAGATGCTTTTCCAATTCCTTGTGTACTTCCACACACTAAGGCGTTCTTATTTTCTATATTTAAGTTCATTTTATCTAGATAAAAGAATCTAGAAACAAGAATCTAGACAATTCTTTTGTCTTTTCTCTTGACTCTATCATCTTGGTTTTTTAATTATATTTTATACATATATTTTTTGGCTCGGTAAAGAAACGCAAGGCTTCAAAGCCTCCTTCTCTACCAACTCCAGATGCTTTTACACCGCCAAAAGGGGTTCGTAAATCACGTAGCATCCAAGTATTTACCCAAACAATCCCTGTGTGTAATTGCTGTGAAAACTGCATGGTTCTATTAAGATTGTTTGTCCATAAGGTTGCAGACAATCCATACTTTACATCATTTGCCAAATGCAATGCTTCTGTATCTGTTTTAAACGACATAATGGTAACTACAGGTCCAAACACTTCTTCTTGATTGATGCTACAAGAATTGTCTTCTACTTCTATTACTGTAGGCTGCAAATAATATCCGTTCTCAGATCCTGGAACAGTTACTTCCAAACCTCCACATAAAATTTTTCCGCCTTCACCTTCTGCTATTTTGATATAGGCTTCCACTTTTTCTAAATGTGATTTTGAAACCAAGGCCCCAATATTTGTTGCTGCATTTGAAGGATGCCCAACTTTTAATTGTTTTACTTTTTGAACAAAATCTGCTTTGAATTTTTCATAGATAGTTTCTTCTACCAAAATTCTACTTCCACACAAACAAATCTGTCCTTGATTGGCAAATGAAGAACGCACAGTTGTTATTAACATGTC
>JAESTN010000341.1 GCA_016763595.1 Flavobacteriaceae bacterium
AGCTATGGTAGGCTTGATGCTTTTGGAAATATTATGAATGCCGGTACTGCATTTGCCTTGAATGATTTATCTAACAAAAATTTCCCTGACGCTCCAGTATCATATCCGTTTTTATGGGGAACTCATCAATCTGACGTTGTTCAATGGAATGCTTCTGCTCCTAATACTCCTGTTATTGGTGCATTAGTGAGAAATATTGGTGAAGTTGTTGGGGTTTTTGGAGGCCTTAAAATTGAAAAAGGAAAAATAAATGGCACAAACTCCTATACTTCAAATGTGGACTATAAAGGATTAGGAGAGCTTGAATCTTGGGTTATGGATTTGCGATCTCCACAATGGCCAGAAGAGTATTTGCCACCTATGGATATTGAAAAAATTACCAAAGGAGAACTAATTTATGCGAATGCATGTGCAAGTTGTCATCAAGTAGTTCCAAGAGAAAATGAAGGAAATCCTTATATTGCAAATAAAACATTGATTTCTGAATTAGGAACTGATCCTTGGACAGCATTGAACATTCAAAATCGCATTGCAAAAACACTGATTCTTGACGGAAAAAAAGAATCTGTATTATTAGGCGACACATTTGGAAAAAATACTGCAGCAATAAAAGTTCCTGTAAATGGAGTTATTGGACTTGTAATCAACAACCCCATTAAAGCGTTAAAAGCAGGGTTAGCTCCAGGAAAACATGCAGGTATTTTTGAAGACATAACCACTTTAGAGGAATTGATAAAAGAAAATATCGGTAAGAGAAATGGGGTTAATAAAGACTCTCTAGTTTATAAAGGAAGACCTTTGAATGGTATTTGGGCAACTGCACCATTTCTTCACAATGGGTCTATTCCAAACCTTTGGGAACTACTTACAATCCCAAAAAACAGAATGAAAGAATTTCAAGTAGGAAACAGAGAATTTGATCCAATACATGTAGGGTATATTACAAACCCACTTAAAGGTCCTTCTGTATTTAAGGTATTGAAAAAAAATGGTTCAATTATGAAAGGAAATTCTAATTTAGGTCATTCTTACGGAACACAGCTTAGCGAAAAAGAAAAATGGGATTTAATTGAATATATAAAATCTCTTTAGAGATTACTACTATTGTCAGTATCGGTATATTTATGTCTAATCAAAAGATTTGTATTTTTGATATATAGATGAAAAAGCTCCTCTCCCAAATAAAACAATGCACGGTTTGTGAACCTCATTTAGACTTGGGCGCAAATCCCGTTGTTTCTGGAAGCCCAAATTCTAAGATTGTTATTATTGGACAAGCACCGGGTACTAAAGTGCACAAATCTGGTATTCCGTGGGACGATGCAAGTGGAAAACAACTGCGAAAATGGTTGGGTGTTTCTGACAACACCTTTTATAACGAAAATATATTTGCGATTGTACCCATGGGTTTTTGCTATCCTGGCAAGGGAACTTCTGGAGACAAACCTCCACGTAAAGAATGTGCTCCGTTATGGCATCAACAATTATTTGACAAAATGTCCAACATCAAATTGGTGATTCTCATTGGCATGTATGCACAAAATCAGTACTTAAAAGACAGCGCAAAAAGAACACTTACAGAAACGGTAAATAATTATCCTGAATATTTACCAGACTATTTTGTATTGCCACATCCATCGCCAAGAAACCGGTTTTGGTTGACTAAAAATCCATGGTTTGAAAAAGAAGTAGTGCCAACGTTAACGAAAATAATTTCTGAAATCACAAAAAGGTAATCTTGCTTTTTACCTCAATTTGCTGTTTTAGCTGATCTATTTTTTCATACATTGAGTTAAAAAACAAGTTTCTATCTATCTCTCCTTCTCCAGAGATTTTTTTAGAGAGTTGCTTCTGTCTTTCAAAAAAGAGATCGCTTTCTTCACATGATTTTTTATCATCAATTTTTATATAGGATAATTGTGTATAGGGTATGAGCAATATTTTTATTTTTTCTGTCTTAAAAAGAGAGGAATTATTTAAGGTTGTAAACTGATTAAAATACAGTTTGTATTCTTTGTTTTCTGAGCCATCACAAATTTCTTCAATGGCTTGTTTTTCAATGATTTTTATTGTCTTCATCAACCCAGAACACAATTCTAATGCTTCCTCTTTATCTAGGAGTTTAGATTCAAAAAAATAATAGATCTGATATAAATTACTATTGATAGTTGCATCATTCCACAATTCTGTAATATGAATATTTTTATAGGAATTTTGATACTCTGTAGCTGCATTTATCAATGATATTGGCGGATTAAAATCCTTGAATTTTATGCTTAGATCGTTTTCTTTGTACCCTTGTGAAAATACATACAGTTTAAACCGTGTAAATAGGCTGTTTTCTTGCAAATAATAAACAGGAACATCCTTTGCGGCATACATCAATTCTGTGCGCTTAAATTGCGCAAATATTTTAATAGAATTAGAGGCTTGTTCAAAAAACTGTGTGGTCCCTTGTAGGGTGTTTTCATTTGTCCTTTTCAGAACAAAAATATCTTCGTCTAAACTATAAAGGCTATTGATTGATATTTTAAATCGTTTTGCTAACTGAATTGCTTCGGTAAATGAAAGTGTTGTTTTTCCATTTAACCGTCTATACATGGCATCATAACTGATGTCTAAAACATCTGCTGCTTCATCTATAAAAGAAATATTTTTCGGGAGTTTTCCTTGGATAATTTCAAATAACTTATCTCTTTCAATATTCATGTTTTTTACCAAAATCAAATACCGCAAAAAAATCTTTTTGTTTTGCAATATTCACAATTACACTTGCTCGTTATTTTTGTTTCTTCGCGGAACGATTTTAAAATCGATGATTTCGGGGGAATTCAAAAATTTTAATTGACTTACAAAAGTCTTCTCTTATGAAAAAGGAGAGGGCTTTTTACATAAAAGAGATTAAGCTTTTTACTTCTATTTGCTTTTTTAATTGGTCAATTTTTTCATACATCGATGTAAAAAATAACTGTCGTTCTACTTCTGCTTCTCCTGATATTTTCTTTGAAAACTGCAACTGTTTTTTAAAATATTGTTCTATCTCTTTACAGGTTTTCTCATCATCAATTCTCAGGTAAGAAAGCGTTGTATAAGGTACAATTAATGTTTGGATATTTTCTGATCTAAAAAAAACAGTATTGTTTAAATTGATGAGTTTGTTATAATACAATTCATACTTTTTAGAATGATACTCATCAACCGTTTCGTTTAATGCTTGATTTTCAATGCCCTCAATTATTTCTTCTAATTCTCTACACAGTTGCAAGGCCTCCTCTTTTTCAATCATTTTTAATTCATAAAAATAATAGATCTGGTAAAGCGTACTATTAATGGTTGTATCGTTCCAAATTTCTGTTGTTGTTGTGTTTTTAAAAACCTTTCGAAACCTACTTACCGATTCTAATAAATATACAGGAGGCTGAAATTTTTTCAGGCTTGAATGATTATTCACTACTTCTTTTTCTCCATGGACATTCGAAAAAATGAATAGTTTAAACTTTGTGTATAGCGAGTTTTCTGGTAAATAATAAATAGGAATCTCCTTCGCCGCATAGAGTATGTCTGGTGTTTTAAACTTAGAAAATGTAGTTGCAGAATTTGCAATCACATCAAAAAAATCGGTCAGCCCTTTAAAAGAATTATCACTGCTCCTCTTTAAAACAAATAAATTTTCTTCTTTTTCTACATCATACAAACTATTTAAAGACACTTTATAATATTTGGCTAATTGGATAGCCTCAGAAAAGGACAATACTGTTTTTCCTTTCAGTCTTCTATACATCGCGTCATAACTAATGTCTAAAACATCAGCAATCTCTTCAATAAACGATACATTGCTTGGTAATCTTTGCTTAATAATAGCAAATAATTGTTCTCTTTCAATACTCATTTTGTTCCCGATAGAATTTAGGATTCTATCTTTTTTTAAAAAACACAAAATTTAAAATTCTATTTTGCATTTTTCACAATCATTAATCTACTTTTTCTTATTTAATTTGCCTCGCAAAAACATAGAATTAATGATCGGGGGAACATTTTAATTTTATTATTTTTTAAAAGTCTTTTCTTTACAGAGAAAAG
>JAESTN010000342.1 GCA_016763595.1 Flavobacteriaceae bacterium
AAATAGTTTAGTTGCCAACCTTGTGTTTTTAGTGCTTGCTTGCTGGTTGGTCTGTCCCAAATAGGATAGACTCTAAAACCTCTTTTTCCATCTTTTGAGGCTGTGCTTAGAATGCCATGTTTAATTAATGCAGATTTTGGGAATTTAAATGTACCTGATTTCTCGGTACTATTTATTTTAATGATAAAGAAATCAATGGCATCCGATTCTTTATAAGGTTCCGTTATTTTATCAGGATTCCGTTTCCAACAGGTAACAAATTGGCCTATTTTTTTAGGGGTAATTTTTGCCGTTCTCTCAATGATGTTCATCCCGTCAATTGTATAGGAACATGCGTTGTATTGGCTGCTTTCACTATTGATTTTGTAATTTAATTTGGTTTCTTTCATTAGTCATTTCTTATCACTCCAAGCAATTGAACAAATTTTCCATTTTCCTGCTACTTTAATAAATTGAATTGTTTTCATTCCTTCAGTATAAAATTCAACACCATTTAGTACTCCAGATTTTTTATACAGAGAAAAGCGATGTGCTATAGTATTAAAAATTTCAGTGTTATGAGAGATTTCACTTTCGCTAAAATTGATTAAAGTTCCATTAGTTAACAGCTCTTCTCTTGGTTTGATAAAACTTTCTAACGTATAAATAGCTGGCACTTGGCTATTGTTATTGATAATAACAACTTGCTCAATACATATTTTTTTCAAGTGCTGAATAGCTGGCTTTTTACCATTGATATTTGTAAAAGCACTAAAAAATTGATGGGTAACTTTGTCAATTAATGCTTGTTCAGTAGTCATTGTTTATGTTATTTATCGAAAACAAACGTAGTCCATTTAAGTATATTTATCAATCAAAATTTGGATTACTTCAAAACCAATCTTGTCCATTCTTTTGGTTTTTCTAACATCGGAAAATGACCACAGTTTTCTATCCAAAGCAACTCGTTATTTGATATCTCTGTAGTTAATAATTCAGCAATTGCCTTCACAGCAACTGGATCTTCTTTTGCCCAGATTATCTTCGTCGGAATTTGAGTTTCTTTTAAAGCACCAATCCAACGATCCCAGAAGGTATGTCGCTGATTGATATAGTCACTTACCAAGTGAATTACCTTTTTACCAGCATTGTATTCAATCTGTTGCCACATTTGCTGGAGTTCTTGGTTGGTTACTTTGGTTTTGTCAAAATAGACATTCCGTAGGTTTTTACTAAAAATATAATAGTTGGTTAACGTAGCAACGTACTTTCCAAACCGTCCTTTTAATAATTTTTGAATGACTCTCAATTGAGACAATTCAATATGCATACTTCCATTGCACAGCAGCAATTGATCAATCTGTACGTCAATTTCAATCGCGTTGTGTCTCGCTAAAATCTCTGTGGCTACACTTGTTCCGTAATCATGTGCCAATACCGTAGTTTTTTTGATTCCGAGCTGTTTCCATAATTGTAAAGCAATCGTTGCTTGGTCTTTTAAAGAATAAGAATAATCAATGGGCTTGTCAGAAAAACCAAAACCAACATGATCGTGTAAAACAACGCGGTATCGTTTCGATAGTTCGGGCAGTACTTTGTAATAATCAAAGGTAGAAGTTGGGTATCCATGTAAAATGACTAGTGTTTCTTTTGTGGAATCTTTTCCCGTATCGATCACAAAAACCGAATGCTGATTCACCGTGATAAAGCGGCCTTTATTTTTCCATTCTTGTACTGTCATAATTCGATAAAAATTCTGTTTACAATGTACTGAAATTTATGTAGTTTTGAAATCATTCTGTCATTTCGAAATGAGTTTGAAAAACGATTGAGAAATCTGCTGGTAATAAAGAGATTTCTCGACTGCCCTCGAAATGACAATTCATTAAAATATAAAGCTTATTCATTTTATAGACGTCATATTGCCCATTCCAATTCAGAAAACTTTTACCTATTCGGTAACGGAAGCTGAAGCTGATTTTTTGCAAAATGGAATGCGCGTTGCAGTATCGTTTGGTAAAACCAAGATGTATACAGCTTTGGTGCTACATATCCATCAAAATCCACCGGTGCTATATGAAGCAAAAGAAATTTATCAAATATTGGACGAAAAACCAATAGTTACTGAAGTTCAGTTGCAAAATTGGCAATGGATTTCAAGTTATTATATGTGTTCTTTGGGCGATGTATATCGTGCAGCATTGCCATCCGCTTTTTTATTGGAAAGTGAAACGGTGGTATTGAAAAATGAAGATTTTGTAGAGGAAGCGATTTTAGGGGATGAAGAATTCTTGATTTTTGAAGCATTACAGCATCAATCTCAATTAACCATTCACCAAGTTGCTGATATTTTAGGTAAGAAAAAAGTACTGCCTATTATCAATGGATTGATACAAAAGAATGCGGTTTCTGTACAAGAAGAAATTTATGAGCAGTACAAACCAAAAATGGTAAAATATGTTCGATTAAACGCTCAATACAATTCTGATGAAGGTTTGCAAAATTTATTGGAGCAATTAAGTAGGGCAAAAAAACAACGAGAAGCTGTGTTGGGCTATTTTCAATTAGCAGCAGGTAAGAAACCTATAAAAGCGAAAGAGTTAGAATCTAAAATAGGTATTTCTTCAGCTGTGCTTAAAGCCTTGGCAGAGAAAGGTGTTTTTGAATTTTATCAAATACAAACTGATCGCATCAATTACAAAGGTGAAACCAATGTATTGAAAGACCTCAATGAATTTCAAGAAAAAGCATTGACAGAAATAAAAGCCTCTTTTGAAGAAAAAGAAGTGGTGTTACTACACGGAATTACAAGTTCTGGTAAAACTGAAGTCTATACCAAATTGATTGAAGATAATTTAAAATCAGGGAAACAGATTTTATTTTTACTACCAGAAATTGCGTTGACCACACAGATTATAACACGTTTAGAGAATTATTTCGGGAATCAAATTTCTGTATTTCACTCAAAATATTCTATGAATGAGCGTGTGGAAGTTTGGAACAATGTATTAAACAATAAACCAAAAGCACAAATTATATTGGGAGCAAGGTCTTCTGTGTTTTTGCCATTTTCTAACCTAGGATTGATTATTGTTGATGAAGAACATGAAACTTCGTACAAGCAATTTGAACCTTCGCCACGTTATCATGCACGTGATACAGCAGTTGTATTGGCACATCAACACAAAGCAAAAATTGTATTAGGTTCTGCTACACCATCATTAGAAAGTTATTTCAATACTCAAAATGGTAAATATGGTTTGGTTGAGTTGAATCGACGGTTTGGGAATGTACAACTACCAAAAATTGAGTTGATTAATATCAAAGAAAAGCATCGGAAAAAGAAAATGAATGGACATTTTTCTGACCGATTGTTAGAAATGATAACTGAAGCTTTAGAAAACAAAGAACAAGTTATTTTATTTCAAAACAGACGTGGATTTTCGCCAGTTGTAGAATGTACAACTTGTGGTGAAGCTCCGCAATGTCCTAATTGTGATGTGAGTTTAACCTTTCATAAATACAAAGGAGAGCTAAAGTGTCATTACTGTAATTACCTACGTGCAATGCCAAATAGTTGTGCCGCTTGTGGTAGTAATACTTTAGATACAAAGGGTTTTGGAACGGAACAAATAGAATTAGAATTGAAGGTGTTATTCCCAGAACATGTTATTGGTAGAATGGATTTGGATACCACGCGAGGTAAACATGGATATCAGAAAATAATCGGTGCTTTTGAAGAACGTGAAATAGATGTGCTGGTTGGAACCCAAATGTTGTCTAAAGGATTGGATTTTGACAATGTTTCTTTGGTTGGGATTTTAAATGCCGACAATATGCTCAACTTTCCAGATTTTAGAGCGCACGAGCGCAGTTACAACATGATGGTGCAGGTTTCTGGAAGAGCAGGTAGGGCAAAGAAACAAGGAAATGTAGCCATTCAAACCTTTAATCCATACCATCAAATATTGCAACAAGTTTCTACTACTAGTTATGCAGACATGTACAAAGAGCAATTGCAAGAACGTTGGCAATATCATTATCCGCCATATTATAGGTTGATAAAAATCACCTTAAAACA
>JAESTN010000343.1 GCA_016763595.1 Flavobacteriaceae bacterium
AACTTTTTCTTACTTGCGGGACCTTGTTCTATTGAAGGTGAAGACATGGCTATGCGAGTTGCAGAAAAAGTTCTTGAGGTAACCAATAAACTAGAAATTCCTTTTATTTTTAAAGGGAGTTTTAAAAAAGCCAACCGTAGTAGAGTTGATAGTTTTACTGGAATTGGAGATGAAAAGGCTCTTAAAATTTTGCGTAAAGTTTCTGAAACTTATCAGATTCCAACAGTAACAGATATACATGAAGCATCTGATGCAGAAAGAGCAGCACAATATGTAGACGTTTTGCAGATCCCTGCATTTTTAGTTCGTCAAACAGATTTAGTAGTAGCAGCTGCAAAAACAGGAAAAGTTGTCAATTTAAAGAAAGGACAATTTATGAGCCCTTCTGCAATGCAACACGCTGTTAAAAAAGTAACTGACTCTGGAAACAATCAGGTACTAATTACAGATAGGGGAACCATGTTTGGATACCAAGATATGATTGTAGACTTTAGAGGAATTCCTGAAATGCGTAAATTCGCACCTACAGTATTAGACATTACCCATTCTTTACAACAACCTAATCAAACCTCTGGAGTCACTGGCGGAAGACCTGATATGATTGAGACAATTGCAAGAGCTGGAGTTGTAAATAATGTAGATGGATTGTTTTTAGAAACACATTTTGATCCAGCGAATGCAAAAAGTGACGGCGCAAACATGCTGCATCTAGATCATTTAGAAGGCTTATTAAGCAACCTTGTTGCAATTAGAAAAACTGTCAATAAATTATAGTGCAATTTTTATACATTTAAGTTGTTATACGCTTTATCAAATGAGTCACAATAAGTATCAATACCATATAAGGTCATTGCTATCGAATTACATCTGACAAATAAAAAAACAACATAATTTACACAGATGAAACAGCTTTTTGCTATACTTCTCTTTATAAGTTTCACCACTCAAGCACAAGATTATTATAGTGTTGATGCAAAAGTTAAGCAGTACCCAGCATATACATCTGCACAACGTTTAGCCAATAAAATTAATTCTGATTTCACAAAAGACCCTGATAAAATTAGAGCGACATTTAGATGGTTAACGCTCAATATTAAATACGATTTAAAAGAGTATTATAATCCTACATCTAAACAAATCAGTTTTAAATACAGCAATGAAGCAGACAAGCAACTTAAGTTACAGCAACTAAAAGATCAAGTTGTTGATGCGTTATTTTCGTCTCGAAAATCTGTTTGTGAAGGCTATGCGCAATCCTTTAAAAAGATATGTGATTTACTTAAAATTGAATCTGTTATTATAAAAGGATATGCAAGAAACACTACTGGAGAGATTGGTGCTATACCAACTGCTTCAAATCATGCATGGAATGCAGTGAAAATTGGATTAGAATGGAAATTGGTTGATGCTACTTGGGCAGCAGGATACGCTATTAATAATCAATGGGAAAAGCACTTTACTGAATATTATTTTTACCCGAAGCCGTCAGAATTATTACGTACTCATTTTCCAGATGACACAAATTGGCAATTGATAAAAAGCCCTATTTCAAAAAGAGCCTATGCAAATCAACCAATAATTGGCCAAGGTTTTTTTAGTAAAAACCTGCAGTTAATTAGCCCTAACAAAGGCGTTTTACAATCAAAACTAACAAAGTTCCTAGTTAAAAATTTAGCTGAAAATCATATTGTTGGCTATTTATTTAAAGGGCAGAAATACGGCAAAAGAGCAACTATAATTATCGAAAATGGGATTGGTAGCTTTTCTATTGATTTAAAAGGAAAAGGAAATTCTGAGCTGTATATTTTTATTGATTCAGAAATTGCTTTAGAATATAAAATTAAGTAGGTTTTATTTGCTATAAAACCCTTTTTGAGTTGCCTTGTTAATTTCTTGTAATATCTCAATCAATACTTCTTCATCAATATCATCTAAAGAAAAATACCGTAAAGATTTCACCACTTTTCTATTCTCTGTAACCAAATGCTTTTCAAACTTAGATAAATCAGTTGATGTCCAAAAAGCAACATCCACAAATCCTTTCTTTATGGATGCATTAAAATAGCACAGTGGTTTTTTGCCAATATAATACACCGGAATCTTCCATTTATACTTCAACTCAACCTCTGCAATTGTACTTTCTACCAATATTTGCAAATGCATTAGTATTGTTTTAAAAGGTTCTGGCTTATTTAGGATGTAAAGTTCTGCAGGTTTCATTTTTGTATATTAGCATTTGTATGGCTAAAAATAGGAATTTAATTAAAAACAACGCGTATAATTTTAAGCTAAGAAGCAGGGCAAGTTTCTTTATTGGAACGTATCTTATTTTAGGCGCAGTACTGATTAAAACTGTTATTTCTGGTTTTATTGCTGTAGATTCTCCTTTTAGTTTTCTAACCGTTAACTTTTTAGAATTATTTATTTTCAGCATCACCTTTATAGTCTTTCTGTTTTCTATCCTTGCGCTCTTTTTTAATAGTAGAAGAAATACAAGGGAAATCGGAAATAGCGTTTGGAATCGCAACTCAAAAAAAATGATGTTGCTTTTATATATGCTACTACTTGTACTTTACGGAATTGAATTCTATCTTTTAAGGATAGGTGAAGAAGCTTTTATCATTCCAACATTTATTATGGGCTATGGAATCGTATTGTTACTATTAAACTTTTCTAAGACAATTCCAATATATTTTTTTTCAATAGGTTGCTTTCTGATTGGGTTCATTCCTCTTTTTGTTGATGGATTTGGATTTTATTCTTTAATCGCATTGGGTGTTTCACATTATGTCTATGGACTAAGTACTTTAAAATAATATCTTAATAAATAGTTGCCATTTCATAAAATAATCATTTACTTTGTTTTTCAAAGTACTTTAACAATGAATGAAAAAGATTATTTGAAAGACATTTCGGAGATAAAAAACATGATGGACAAATCTTCAAGGTTTAACTCATTAAGTGGGATATCAGGAATTGTAACAGGAATATATGCAATAATTGGGTCTTTAATTGGGTACCAATATGTTACAAAAAACAATATTCAAATTTCTACATTAGACAATTATAATTTCATTTTATTATTTGCTGATCTCGCATTGATTATTCTTTTAAGTCTTTTTACTTCATTAATTATTACAAGAAGGAAGGCGAAAAAAGAAGGCATGAGTAGTTGGACTATCTTAACAAAGAAGATGCTTTATAATTTCTTAATAATACTAATTCCTTCTGCGATATATGTTTTAATACTTATACTAAAACATGATTTTGTTGCTGCAGGATCATTAATGTTATTTTTTTATGGAGCTTCATTAATAAATGCATCTCACAGCACATTTAAGGAAATAAAAGCGCTTGGTTTAATTGAAATAGTATTAGGACTACTAATTATTCTGTACCCAGAATTCAGCTTTTGGCTTTGGCTTATTGGAGCTGGAATTGTTCATGTTATTTTTGGTATATACATGTATTTCAAACATGAAAACAACTAATAATTTCAACGCTAAATAGAAGGTTAAAAATTTGAAAAACATCATTCAAAATATAAACAAACTGTTTGATCATAGGATCCGACTGGGAATTATGTCTATCCTTATGGTAAATGAATATGCTGACTTTAATTTATTAAAAGAGGTTTTAGGTGCTACTGATGGAAATATCGCGAGTCATATTAAAGCATTAGAAAAAGAAAAATACATAACAATTCATAAAAGTTTTATTGGAAAAAAGCCAAATACAAAATATTATACTACACAACTGGGACGAGATGAATTTAAAAAACACCTTAAAGCTTTAGAAAAAATAATAAATATTAACTAAAAAAATTTAATAACACACTTTGAATTTCAAAGTTCTTTTAAAAAATTAAAGATAGATTGCTACGGAGAATTAACTCTACAGAAACATTCTAGCCAAAAACTAGAGTGTTTCTTTAAACAAACCAAAAAAACTATGAAAACAAAAATTTGC
>JAESTN010000344.1 GCA_016763595.1 Flavobacteriaceae bacterium
CGCTTTTATTTGAGTTTTGGTTGCCAAAATTTCACGAGAGATATACCTATGACATAATTGATGTCTGTTTGTATTTTTTAAGCGGAATTTTATTTTATTTTTTACAAAAAGAGAAGAATAACAATGGAGTATCAAGAAGTCATTAATGCCCTGCACAAATTGGCAAATCAAGAGAACGTTGCATTTAAAAAACGGAAATTTGGCATTGCAGCTAATAACTCTTTGGGAATATATCAGAAAGACTTAAAAGAATTGGCAAACAAGATAGGCACTGATAGTGTACTTGCCTCTCGGTTATTTGATTCTGGTATTTATGAGGCGCGTATTTTAGCGAGTAAAATTTTTAACCCAAAAGAGCTCACAAATGATTTGTTAGAAAAATGGGTTGTTACTTTTGAAAACTGGGAAATATGTGATTCTTTTTGTATGGGATTGTTTGCGAAAAGTGAATTTGCGATCCCTAAAATTATAGAATGGTCAGAAAGAGAAAATGAATTTGAGAAACGTGCGGCTTTTGCAATTATGGCGGCCTATTGTATGGCTGATAAAAAAGCTGCGAATTCAGTTTTTGAAAACTTCTTTCCTATCATTAATAGAGAAGCGAATGATGATCGCTTATATGTAAGGAAAGCGGTGAATTGGGCATTGAGAAATATTGGCAAACGAAATGTGGATTTACATAAAAAAGCATTGAAAACGGCAAGTCAGTTAGTGAAAATGAACACAAAATGTACGAAGTGGATTGGTTCTAATGCCATCAGTCAATTAACAAAGCAGAAAGTAAATATACTCGATTATCCGAGAGCTATTTATAGAATAGAAAATCAGTAATGAAAAAGATTCAACAAATAAGAAAAGAGCATGTTGCACGGATAAACAATGCTATTTTATATATTGAAAACAATCTTTCAGAAAAATTGGTATTGAATGACATCGCAGAAAAAGCCTATTTTTCTCCCTTTCATTTTCATAGAATCTTTTCTCTAGTTGTAGGAGAAACTGTAAATAATTTTATTATCCGTAAACGGATAGAAAAGGCAGCAGGGCTTTTAATGCATCAAAAAGAAACTCCAATAACTGAAATTTCAACAATTCTAGGGTTTACAAGTTTGTCTTCTTTTTCTAGAACATTTAAAAAATTCTATGGCATAAGTCCGGCAGAGTTTAAAGAATTGAGCCCAAATAAATTTAGCAAGATTTGTAAAACAGAAAGCAAGAAAGGACAAGTAATAGTTTCTTTTGAGCAATACATTTGCAACATTAATAACTCCATAAAATGGTTTAAAATGAATGCAAAAGTAACCGTACAAAATGTAAAAGAAATCCAAATGGCATATATTTCTCATAAAGGAGAAATGGGAAATATTGAAGCCGTTTTTAATAGATTGATACAATGGGCAACTCCAAAGGGGCTCATGAATCAAGAAAATTTACGCTTGCTAACCATCTATCATGACAGTCCTAAAATTACAAATCCTGATGCTATTAGAATGAGCGCAGCCATAGTTTTAAATTCTAAGATTTCAGTAGATGGAGAGGTGAGTTTAAAAACAATACAACCAGAAAAGTGTATTGTTTCAAGGTTTGAAATTGCGACAAACGAATTTCAACAAGCTTGGGAATCTAGCTTTGTTTGGATGTCAGAAAATGGTTATAAAAAGAGTGACCAGGATCCTTTTGAAATTTATTATAACAACTACTTAGAACATCCTGAGCATAAATTCATAGTAGATATTTGTATCCCAATAGTATAATTAGCTCTTTAATTATACAATCAAACAATTCATCATTGCTTTTTTACAATTCGGTAATTCTTTTTAGTAAGAGTTTGTATTCTGCTACATCTTTGTGGCATCAAACAATCAATATAATTCATAAAAATGAAACAAGTATTATTTTTTATAATCGCAATTTGTCAAATTTCTCTAATAGCGCAAACGACTATTTCGGGTAAAGTAACCGATAAAAAAGGAGTTCCGATTATTGGAGCCAATGTCTATTTAGATGGAACCTATGATGGAGCATCCACAAATGAAAAAGGAGAATTTTCTTTTCCAACATCAGAAAAAGGAACACAAACTTTAAAAGTGTCGTTTATTTCATATGAAACGTACACAAAAACAGCCGATGTTAAAACATTTACAAAATTGCTTATTAAATTAAGAGAAGATGTAAATACATTAGATGCGGTAACTATTAATGCGGGTACTTTTGAAGCGGGTGACAATGCCAAAGTAACAGCATTAAAACCTTTAGATGTAGTCACTACTGCTGGAGCAATGGGAGATTTTGTTGGTGCCTTACAAACCTTACCAGGAACATCAAATGTATCTGAAGACGGACGATTATTTGTGCGTGGAGGAGAAGCAGATGAGACACAAATTTTTATTGATGGAATACGCGTATTTACGCCTTATTCACCAACAGCTAAAAACATTCCAACAAGAGGACGATTTTCGCCTTTCTTATTTAAAGGAATTACGTTTTCTACTGGAGGGTATTCAGCAGAATACGGACAAGCGCTGTCAAGTGTCTTATTATTAAACTCTACAGATGAACCCATAGAAGAAAGAACAGATTTATCTTTTATGACTGTTGGTTTGGGGGTTGGAAATACACAAATTTGGGAGAACAATTCTTTAAGTGTCAATGCTTCTTATGTTAATTTAGCACCCTATCAAGCAGCATTTCCAGATAGTAATGAATGGCATAAACCAGTACAATCTTTAGGAGGAGAAATGATTTTTCGTCAGAAAATGAAGAATGACGGCATGTTAAAGTTATATGGAGCTTTTAGCTATGTAGATTTTGACTTGACACAAGAAGATATCAACTTACCAAATGGGTTTCGTTTCGGAATGAAAAATAGAAATTTGTATTTCAATACTTCTTACAAAGGGTTCTTACCGAACAATTGGACCATTTTAACAGGGCTTTCTTTTACCAACGATCATTCTGATATGAAAATAGAAACGGCCGATGTAATAGACAATGAAAACTCAGCACACTTTAAAGTGAAGTTAAAAAAGAATGTAAGCAGTCGGTTAAAATTTAATGTAGGAGCAGAATATTTTATTACCGATTTTACAGAGGAGTATCAAAGCCCCGCAAACGGAAACTTTACAACCGGGTTTACTAATAATATTTTTGGAATGTTTGCTGAAGCAGATATCTTTTTTTCCAAAAAAGTAGCCTCTAAAATTGGAGTAAGAGCAGAGCATTCAGAATTATTAAATGAGTTTACAGTTTCTCCAAGAATCTCTTTGGCATATAAAGCAAGTACGAACGGTCAGTTTTCTTTAGCATATGGGCAATTTTATCAAAACCCCAAAAAGGATTACTTAAAATTCAGTAACAATTTTAAAGCAGAAAACACGGCTCATTTTATTGCGAACTACCAATATGTAAAAGACAAAAAAATATTTAGAGTAGAAGCCTATTATAAAGATTATAAGGATCTCGTGAAGTATGATACAGATTTTAGTTCGTCAACCTCTAATTATTCTAGCAATGGGTTTGGGTATGCAAAAGGATTGGATGTGTTTTGGAGAGACAACAAGACCTTTAAAAACACAGATTATTGGGTTTCATATTCATTGTTAGATACAAAGAGGAATTATAAAAACTACACAAAATCTGCTGGTCCTAGTTTTGTTGCTAAACACAATTTATCTGTGGTTGTAAAACACTTTGTAACCGAATGGAAAAGCCAGTTTGGGTTAAGTTATAACTATGCGTCAGGTAGAAATTATACAGACCCTAACCTTGGTGGATTCTTAAATCAAAAAACAAAAAGTTACAATGCCTTAAATGCAAACTGGGCCTATTTAATCAGTCAACAAAAAATATTTTATGTATCTGTTAGTAATTTGCTAGGAACTAAAAATGTGAATGGATATCAATTTTCAAATCAACCAAACAACATCGGAAAGTTTGATAGTAGAGCAATCACCCCTGCTGCGGATCGGTTCTTTTTTGTAGGATTCTTTTGGACCATTAGTAGCAATAAAAACAACAATCAGCTTAAAAATTTATAAAGGGGTATTGTTTTCTAGAAATCGAATAAACCGCCCCTTAACCAACCAAGCAATACTAAATGAAACTAGAGCGGTTACTTCTAAATAGAAGACCAAATGTAATTTTTTAATGACTTCGAACTCATGCAGTTTAAAGACAAAAAATGAAATGATAAAAAGTACAGAAAATAACATAATGTACCCACATGTTTTTATGATTCCACGTCTCATCTTAGCTTCTTTAAATTGAGAGCTTCTGTATCTTGGATTGGTAAAAAGAAACAAACAAATATAAGTTAATGAAGAAAAAAAGACGGTGGCACTTGTGTTATGAATATACCTAGAAATAGTAAAAGAACGATTTGTAATCATAAATTCTAAACAATTTTCGCCCCCTTGGTAATCGACAATTGTAGGGAAGTAGGCTACCAATAAAATGGAAATCGCGGCTATTTTAAAAGCAATTTGATCTCCTTTATACCCTCGATATGAAAAAAAGAAGAAAGAAATTAAAACATTAATGCCAATATATAAATCACGTGCAATAGTATGGTAATAATCACTTATAGAACCTTGAATCTGGTAACAACCAAACATGGCAGCGCTAACCAATAAAATAATGGGTAATGACAATCCTAAATACCCAATTATTTTTCGGTGTTGATATTTAGTAAG
>JAESTN010000345.1 GCA_016763595.1 Flavobacteriaceae bacterium
TTATAGCCAGAGAGTCACGTTCTTTTGTGATTTCTGTTTCTAGTTTAATGGCAAAATCAGATTTTCCTTCAGATGCTCCACACATTGATAAAATTTTAGAAAATGCTCCTGAAACTTTAGCGAATGGAGGTTCTTGTATTGCGTCTCCAAATGGTGAATGGTTGGTAAAACCTGTTTTACATAAAGAAGGACTAATTATCGAAACCTTAGATTTTAATCGTGTATTGGAAGAACGTCAAAATTTTGATTGTGTTGGACATTATTCACGTCCAGATGTTACCAAATTACATGTAAATAGAGAACGACAAAGCACCGTGTTTTATGACTAATTTAAGAACAGAGGTTTGGTAGACTTACGTTCTACGATATCTGTTTTGATCACAATGGTTTCTGTTGTTTCTTCAGCGTTTGTGCTTTCTAATTTGTTGATTAAAAACTCAGCGGCTGTAGCTCCCATTTGTTCTCCATGCTGACTAACGGTCGTTAGTTTTGGACTAGAATGTCTCGCTAAAATTCCGTTAGAGAATGCAATTACAGAAAAATCATCAGGTACTTTATAACCTTGTCTAATTGCAACTTTCATGGCAGCAATGGCAGAAGATTCATCTGTAGCAATTACAGCATCAATATCTAGTTTTTCGAAAATAGGCGTTAATACATTTTCGTATTCTTTATAATCATCTTCTTTTATATTGATAATATAATCAATATTCAAAGCAATGTTTTCTTTTTCAAGTCCTTTTAAATATCCTTGATGTCTTAACCGACCAACATTTAAATGGCTTAATGTAGATATAAAAGCAATCTTTTTATGTCCTGTTTTTGATAAATGTTGAACAGCATTAACGGCACCATCAAAATCATTTGTAATAATTTTATCACAGGGAATACTTTCTGCAACTCTATCAAACATTACAATTGGAATTCCGTCATTGATCGTGTTTTTAAAATGAGTATACTCATTCTTAACTTCTGTTTCTTCGGCCATAGATAAGATTACACCATCAATACTTCCATTTGAAAGCATTTCTAAGGTTTCTGCCTCTTTCTCTAAAGATTCGTTTGAGATACATGAAATAATTTTATAGCCTTTCTCATTTGCTACTTTTTCTACTCCTTTAAACACTTGTGCAAAAAAATAGTTTAACATATTCGGAATGAGAATTCCAATAATTTTTGTCTTTCTGTTTTTTAAACTCAGCGCATTAAAATTTGGCTTGTAGTTTTTTTCTTTAGCAAATTTTTGAATTTTTTCTTTAGTGCTTACACTAATTTCATAGCTGTCATTTAACGCTTTTGATACTGTAGAAATTGATACGCCAAAATGATTGGCTATGTCTTTTATGGTAAGTTTTTTCATCTAAAAAAATTATACCACAAAGTACAAAAAATAGGTTAAACGGTATTTATGCTTTTTGGATTAAATTGCTTTTTAAAAAATAGCTCCCAAATTAAAAATCCATACACAACAATGTATTCTATACTAATAAGTAGTAAGTTTTCTTTATAGATCTCATTAGAGTAAGCAGAATAACTCAAGATAATTACCAAGCTCCAAATTATTGGAAATCTGTATTTTGTAAAAACAGATAATAGAATTAAGGTTGCTAAATACCACGGATGCATTGTTGTAGTTGTAAAGTAATAAAAAGACAATCCAAAGAGTAGCGCAGTAATGAGTTGTTTTGGAGTTGTGTTTTTCCTGAAAAAAGTAATAAATCCAACAAACAGAACGGTTAAGATCGGAATTATCTTTCCTATGATTTCAATTTCGTTATAACCTCTAAATAGGTGCCCGATTTCTCTAAAAATATAATAAAAACTAGCATTGAATTCGAAATTACGAAACCATAATCCAACCGAATTGCTGTAATTTCCGATTAGTTCATTGGAATAAAATGGAAGAAATAAAACGATAGTTGTGCCAATTACAAGTGCATAAAACCCAATTAGTTGTAAGAACCCTTTTTTAAATGAAACATCTCTTTTCACAAACCATTGAAAGAACAATGGTAAAAAGAGAAACGGAATCAATTTTACGGTAATTGAACAAGCGATTAATACAGCAGCCCAAACCCATTTATTTTTAAAAAGTAAATGGATTGCCCAAACCAAAAAGAACAACATTACTGGTTCAAAATGTAAATTACCTGTCATTTCTATAATGATAAATGGGTTCAATATGTACCAGAAAATGGTATGAACAGGAATCTTTAAATGGGCTAATATTTTTTTTCCGAAATAGAGAATTCCAACATCAGCAAAAATGATCAGTAATCTCATTACTACAACAGAACCTATAATACTTTTGTTTGCGAAAAAGGCTGCAATTAAAAAGCACAACTGATTTATTGGTGGGTAATTGGTGTAATGGCTACCATTTAATTCACCCATTCCAGAATATAAATCTAACGCTTGATTAACGGGGAATGAATGTTGGTTTATAAATGTTTCGGGTAAAGATAAATAGGGGTTTAAGCCTTCCAATAACATTCTGCCATCCCAAATAAAACGATAAAAATCTTGTGATAAATTGGGGATAGAAAACAAGAATACTAATCTAAATAGGATTGAAATTCCGAGTAGAAATTGAAAGTTGTTTGCATTCTTTTTGATAAAATAAAAGTACGTACTAAATAAAACGGCATATAATGCTAAGAACTTAAAAAACTGAGCTCTTTCTAAATTATATCCAAAGAAAAAATAGAGTAAAACAGTTACTGAAGTCAGTAAAATCATGCTCTTATTTTCCTTACTAGTACCCATTAAGCTTTAGAGAATATCGATTTAAAAAACACATATCCAAAACCTAAAAATAGCATTAAGTGAAAAGGAAATAATCCAAAATCACCACCTTGATCTCCGACTACAAAAGCACTATACATTCCGAAAACAAAATAGATGGCTAAAAGACCCTCTAGAATTACATGAACTGATGGTTTTTTGTGGATGTATTTATTGTTTTTCCAAGTATCTTTTAATGTCTTAATATTGAATTTTGGAGTTCTAACAAACTCGCTTTTTTTACCAAAATGCCCTTCTAAAACAGCAATTGTATTGTGTAAACAAAATCCCATGGCTATTGAGAAAAATATAAAGAACATTCCAATGTAGCTAAAAAAGTTTTTAACACCTCCTCCATAAATATTCTTATACATGTGCCAATAACAAATAAAGAAAATGATGGAGCTTATTACAAAGAAACTCATCATGTAGAAGTAATTTTTTAAATGTGTATATTCATTTTTAATATACAACATTGGGATGCTTAATACACCAACAATCAATATGTTTAAGAACATAGTGCTGTTTAATAAATGCAATAATCCATGTATTTTAGATTTGAAATTCAAGTGTTTATTTGTAACGACTCTTTTGGCCATTTTTTGAAAATTTTCTGCCCCACCTTTATTCCATCTAAACTGTTGTGATCTTGCAGCACTGATAATTACAGGGAGTTCTGCAGGAGTTTCGACATGTTCTAAATATTTGAATTTCCATTTTTTTAATTGTGCCCTGTAGCTTAAGTCTAAATCTTCTGTAAGTGTATCTCCTTCCCAATTTCCGGCATCATAAATACACTCTTTACGCCAAACACCAGCTGTTCCATTAAAGTTGATGAAATGACCTTTGCTATTTCTCCCTACTTGTTCTAACGTAAAATGTGCATCTAAGGCAAATGCCTGGATTTTTGTTAACGTAGAATAGTTTCTGTTAATATGTCCCCAGCGAGTTTGCACAACACCAATCTCAGGGTTTTTAAAATAAGGGATAGTTTGATATAGCCAGTCTTCTTTGGGTAAAAAATCAGCATCAAAAATGACAATAAATTCACCTTTAGCAACTTCTAATCCAGCTTTTAAAGCACCTGCCTTGAAACCTTGCCTGTTCGTTCTTCTAATATGTTTAATGTCAATTCCAGATTTTTTTAATTCACCAATCTGTTTAGCAGTAGAAATAATAGACTCATCTGTAGAATCATCCAACACCTGAATTTCTAATTTATTTTTAGGGTAGTTTAATTTTACAATGTTTGTTAGTAAACGCTCCATTACATACAACTCATTATATACTGGAAGTTGTATGGTAACAAAAGGAATTTCGTTTGGTTTGGTAAAATCAAATTTAGCCGAAGTGTCTTCTTTTTTCTGTGCACTTAGATAGTTAAACAACAAGTTTAACTGCGCTATTGAGTACATGAAAATTAAGAGCAATGCGATAGAATAAACCGCTATGATTATGTATTCAACAACCATTATTTAAAACTATATTTAAAAATCCAACCTAAAATTTTTACACCAGCCATAATACTTCCTTTTACAGTTCCAGAAACTTTAGAAACACCAATTCTATTTCTGTATTTCATCGGGATTTCTACATATGTATATTTCTGTTTCAATGCTTTTAATTGCATCTCTACCGTCCATCCATAGGTTTTATCTTCCATCTTTAAAGCCAATAATTGATTATACTTGATTGCTCTAAAAGGCCCTAAGTCTGTATATTTGGCGCCAAAAAATAGTTTCATTAAAAACGTAGCTAGCCAATTCCCGAAAACTTGTTGAGGTGTCATAGAACCTTGTTCTCGTAGTCGTTTTACTCTGGCTCCAATTACAAAATCGATGTTGTCATTAATGATCGGTGCAATAATTTCTGTTAATTGCTCTGGGTAGTCAGAATAATCTCCATCTAAAAAAACAATAATATCTGGTTTTGTATTTTGATCAGCGATATGCTCCATTCCTTTTAAACAGGCAAAACCGTAACCTTTTCTGTTTTCTTGCAAAACAGTAGCACCAGCATTCTTTGCATTTTCTTCTGTATTGTCTGTAGAATTATTGCTAACAACAATTATTTCATTTACAATAGCAGGGATATCTTTAATAACATGAGCAATAGAATCTTGCTCGTTGTAGGCAGGTATAATAACCTTAATTAGTTGACTCATTAGTATAAATCGGACAAATTATTTTCCTTTTTAAAGGATTTTAAATTGGTCCATTCTTTTATTTTTTTACCCTTTCGGTATTTTTCTGCTTTAATCAATTTGCTTTGATGATATCTAAAACAAAAGCCATTTTTTTTGCCGTCTTTTAGTTGGCATTTGTGATTCATTTCACCTTGTTTAGAGTAAAATAACCACCAGTTATTTTTTTGACCATTTTTAAAATGCCCCTCTTTTTCTTTTGATTTATTTTTTCGGTAAAAATACCAATATTTTGTGGGTTTATTATTTTTAAAATGGCCTTCTTTAGTTAGTATTCCATTTGAATAGTAAAATTTCCAATATCCATTTTTTTGACCATCTATAACCCAACCTTCTTCTTTTATTTGTCCGTTGCTATAATAATTTTTATGGTGCTTTTTTTGTGCACTCACGAAAAGTGAGCACATAAAAAGGAGTAACACTAAACGTTTTCGAAACATTATTTATCGTTCACAAATTTCATTAAATCAATATCGTTTCCAAGCAAAACATCAGTAGGGTTGATACGTCCGTTTTCTGGGCCATTTTCTAATTTTAATACACCACGTGGACAAACTGCAGAACAAATCCCACAGCCTACACAGCTAGATCTTACAATATTTTCGCCTTTTTGAGCATATGCTCTAACATCGATTCCTTGTTCGCAGTAGGTTGAGCAGTTTCCGCAAGAAATACATTGTCCTCCATTTGTTGTAATTCTAAAACGAGATTTAAAACGTTGTACCAATCCTAAATATGCTGCTAATGGACAGCCAAATCGACACCAAACGCGGTTTCCGAAAATTGGATAAAACCCAGTTCCAATAACACCTGCAAACCAGGCGCCAATTAAGAAA
>JAESTN010000346.1 GCA_016763595.1 Flavobacteriaceae bacterium
ATGTAAAGGTGTTATTTCGCATGCGAATGCTATTCTTGTTGATGATAAATTTCCTTCAGCCAAAGAGATGTGTTCTTTGTCTTATGGTAAATACAAAAAAAACGACATCGAAGATGTCGCTTATTTTGAACCTTTTTATCTAAAAGATTTTATTGTAGTTCCTCAGAAAAAGAAAATAAAATATTAGAGAGCTACATAATACTCAAAGATTTTAATTAGATCTTTTTCCTTTTTAATATTTAGCCTTTCTTTTTTAATGTAACTTTTGATAGCACCTGACTCTTCCCCAAAAACAGAAAGAAATCTACTTTTTCTTGTTGGTAATTCGATAACGATATCCTGATCACTAAATTTCATATAGTGAACATCTTTCTTTCTTTCAAATTTTGCCGGCTTAGGGACGTCAAAATTACTCTTAGCTTTTACTTCTTGCTTTAGTTTTATAAACTCTTTAGTTAATAAGTACGTTTTACCTTTTTGTGCTGAAATTTTATAAAAAGTATATTTGAATTCTTCATATTCAAAAGCTCTATAAGTAACATTTAAATCTGTGAACACTACTTCATATCTATATTCTATTGCAGGTAAAAAAAGACCGTTTTACCATCTTTATCCAACTCAATATAATCTTGATTAGCATTGTACCTTCCTTTCATTTTCTTCCCTTGAATTGTTATGTTTTCAAATTCAGTATGAATAAAAGGTGTTCCTTTAATGTCAGAGTTAGCAGAATATGGATCTAAATTATTCTTTAAGGTAAATACATCTCTTAAATTTGAAATTTGTGTTTGTTGTGAAAATGCAATAGTGGAAACGAATAATAACGTGTATAGAATTGATTTCATTTTTTTAGTATTTAGTTTAACAATTTTTTTATAAATTTTGGTAGAACTTTAGAAGCTCAATTATTTCTTTTTCTTTTTAAGTGTAGTACTAACTGTTTTTTCTAATTTGTACTTGATGAGGATATGGTATGTCAATATTAGCGGTGTCTAATGCTTCTTTAATATTTTCAATTGTTTCAAAATACACGTCCCAATAATCAGCAGTTGAAGACCAAGGTCTAACGGCAAAATTCACAGAACTATCTGCCAATTCAGAAACATTAACGGTAGGCGCTGGGTCTTTTAATACCTTTGGGTTTGAAGTTAACACTTCCATTAAAACATTTTTAACTTGCTTAATATCTGCATCATAAGATACTCCAATTGTCAAGTCTACTCTTCGTGTTCCTTCTGTTGTATAGTTAATGATGTTTCCATTAGATAAGGCTCCATTTGGAATAATAATTTCTTTGTTTGATAAGCCAATTAGTTTTGTTGTAAAAATTTCAATTTCTTTCACAACACCAATTTCTCCTTGGGCTTCAACCAAATCACCAAGTTTAAAAGGTTTGAAAATCATGATTAAAACACCTCCGGCAAAATTAGCAAGAGAACCTTGCAAAGCTAAGCCTATAGCCAAACCGGCAGCAGCAAGAATTGCGGCAAATGAAGTTGTTTCAACACCAAGTTGGGATATAACAGTAACAATTAATAGAATTTTTAATGCCCAACCTAATAGATTTCCTAAGAATTTTTGAAGTGTGTGGTCTACACCAGCTTTCTTCATGATTTTTTTAGACATTTTTATTAGCAGGCCTATTATAAATAAACCGATGATTAAAATTGCCAAAGCAGTTACTATTTTTGGGGCATAACCTATAAATAATGTCTCTGCTTTTTCAAGATATTTTTCCATGATAATTTTTTAATTAAATATAATTAATAGAACTGCAAAAATAGCCGGAATAGATTGAATATAAAAGAGTCTAATCTTTTTTGTTGAGTAGGCCCCGTAAATTCCAGCAACAATAACACAAGCTAAGAAGAATATACTTATGTCTTGATTTTCAATAATTAGTGACCAAATTAACCCCGCTGATAGAAATCCATTATACAATCCTTGATTTGCGGCTAAAACCTTCGTTTCTTCTGCAAATTCTTTCGATTTTAATCCAAATGTTTTGATTCCTTTAGGTTTGGTCCTTAAAAACATTTCTAGGATTAAAAAATAGAAATGTTCAAATGCCACAAATGCAATTAATAGTGTTACTACGGTAGTCATAAGTTTAAGTTTTAATTAGTTTTAAAGCTTCATTCGTTTTTTCTGTTGGAAGTTGACAGGTATTATTTACACAAACATATACTAAAGTTTTGTTTTTGTTAAATCGATCAAGTAATAAAGGTAACTCACTATTTGTTAACGAACCACACAGTAATTTATTGGGAATGTATTTTTGATTAATTTCTAGCAATCTCTCTCTTGCTTCTTCACCACAAATAGCAATTTCATAATAATCTTGGCTAAAATTACTGTACAAATCTAACCAATTTGAATATGCGGAGCCATAATTCCCCATCATAGGGATCATGTTTTTTAACATCTGTTTACTTGTTTTTAAATAGTACGCATTGCTATAAAAATGACCTAACTTATATAAGTTCTTAGCCATCATAGAATTTGATGAAGGCATTACATTATCCTCAATTTCTGTTTTTCTGGCAATCAATTTTGTGTCTTTTTCAGAAGTAAAATAGAACATTTTTGATTCTTGATTGTAAAAATAATCGAAACAAATAGCTGTTAAATTATTGGCAATGGTTAGCCACTTTTCATTAAAAGTAACTTCATACAATGCGATGAAGGCGTCAATAATCGTTCCGTAATCTTCTAAGTATCCGTTTATTGTAGATTTTCCATTTTTGTAATTATGGTAGAGCGTAGCATCTTCTTTGATAAGATGTTGTTCAATGAAATTAGCATTAGTAAGCGCTATTTCTAAATAATGATGGTTGTTTAGAACTCTATAGGCATCTATATACCCTTTTAACATGATTCCATTCCATGACGTTAGAATTTTATCATCTAGTCTTGGGTATTTTTTCTTTTTTCTTTCTTTTAACAGCGTGTTTTGCCAAAAACGCACTTTCTCTTTTAATTGTTTTTTGGGAATTTGATGTTCTTTAGAAAACGCATCATCAGTTAGATTCCGTATTAAATGATACTTGTTATGCTCCCAAAAACCAAAAGTGTTGATATTATAATAGCTAGAAAATAATTCGAAATCATCTGTAAGTATTTTTTCTAATTCTGGTTTTGTCCACACATAATAGGCACCTTCTTCAAGGGTGTTGTTTTCATCTAAACTATCTGCATCAATAGCCGAGTAAAAACCTCCAGAAATATCTAACAACTCTCTTTCAATAAACTGCATAGTATTAATGATGGTTTCTTTATAAAGGGCATTCTTCGTGATTAAATAGGCATCTGCATACAAACTAACTAGTTGGCCATTATCGTACAACATCTTTTCAAAATGCGGAATATGCCATTTTGTATCAACAGAATACCTAGAAAAGCCTCCGTTTATTTGGTCAAATATGCCTCCTAGTGCAATTTTAGTTAGGGTGTTGTTTACGTATTTTATTAATTCTTTATCATTATTTTGATAGGCATGTCTTAGTAGAAAATGGTAATTATTTGGCATTGGAAATTTTGGAGCTCTATTTAAACCACCTAATTCATCATCAAAATAGATACTCCATTTTTTAACGGTGTCTTTTAAATACGAATTTGTGAATTCTACTTCTTCTGTATTCACATTTACAATACTTGATTCTTGAATTCCTAAGGTTAGTTTTTCTGCATATTCAAGTACTGTTTCAGGTTTAGAAATGTATAGATTCCCAATTTGAAACAATGTTTTTGCCCACTCCTCTTTTTTAAAATAGGTTCCACCCCAAACAGGTCTTCCATCTGGTAAAGCAATACAATTTAAAGGCCACCCTCCTTGACCAGCCATTAATTGAACAGCATTCATGTAAATTTGATCAATATCTGGCCGCTCTTCTCTATCAACTTTTACATTGATAAAATATTGATTCATAATATTGGCTACTTCTTCATTCTCAAAACTCTCCTCTTCCATTACATGACACCAATGACAAGAAGAATATCCAATTGAAATTAATAATAATTTGTTTTCTTGTTTTGCTAAATTTAAGGTTTCATCATTCCAAGCATGCCAATTAACAGGATTGTGAGCATGTTGTAATAAATAAGGGCTCGTTTCTGAGATTAGATTATTGGTTTTTTTTTCAGTTGACATAGTGATATGGACGCAATATTGGTTTTATCAAAGATAAAATAATAAATAAGGAGGAGACACTTAATGAAAAGGTAATGTGATATGGCTATTGGTTAATGGTAATTTAATATTGGTATTACTTTAATATAATACTACTATTGGATATTTGCACATCGCTTATACAGCTAGTGTATTTCATTGAGTATATAGTTTTTGTCGACTTTTTTAATGAATACATTCTACTGCCTTCAAAAGAAGGCAGTTTTTTATCACTATCATAATAATTTAGAAACATTAAGTTAACATTGGAATTGGTTATTTGCAGCGACAAAAACTAGTACTATAATGAAAACTTACCTCACCACTGTTGTTGTTTTGTTGTTGTGTATCAAAACATTAAGTGCACAAGAAGCAAATGCCCCGAAATTTGGAAAAGGGCTGTTTAATTTGACAGGAAAAGACAATTCATGGTCAATGAAAATTGCTGCAAGAGTACAATTTTTAGGAACTTCTACTTGGGATTCTAAAGACGATGGAATCTCAAACATTAAAACGTCTATGTTGGTTCGTAGAGCTAGATTAAAATTTAGTGGTTTTGTGTATTCTCCAAAATTACAATACAAAATAGAGTTGGGGCTTTCTAATAAAGATATTGGAGGTGCTTCTGTGTATACAAATAATGCACCAAGATATATTTTAGATGCAGTTATAAAATGGAATTTTCACGAAAATTTTGTACTGTGGGTGGGGCAAACAAAATTACCAGGAAATAGAGAACGTGTTGTTTCTTCGGCAAACATGCAATTGGTAGATCGTTCTTTATTAAACAAACGCTTTAATATAGATAGAGATATGGGAGTTCAATTAAGACACCATTTTAATGTTTCAGATAATTTTATTGTAAAGGAAGTTTTTTCTATTGCGCAAGGTGAAGGCAGAAATGTGACTACTGGTAATTTAGGAGGGTTTCAATACACGGCAAGAGTTGAATTGTTGCCTTTTGGAAACTTTACAGGTAAAGGAGATTATATTGGAGGTGATTTAAAAAGAGAAGAAAACTTAAAATGGGCTTTTGCTGCTAGTTATGATTTAAATAATAACGCGGTAAAAAATAGGTCTAACCAAGGTTCTTATATGACAAATGATACGGGTTTCTATCAAACAAACATTTCAACTTTATTTGTAGATACCATGTTAAAATATAAAGGGTTCTCTTTTATGGGAGAATATGCATTTAGAGATGCTTCAGATCCTCTAGCTAAAAACTCTGACAATTCATTAACAGGAGATAAAGTGCAAACAGGAAATAGTTTAAACGTAATGAGTGGATATTTATTTAAAAACAATTGGGAGCTTACAGGTAGATATACAAATGTAACCTATGATCAGTTTTTGCATAAAGGAGCTGAAAACCAATATACATTTGGTATTTCAAAATATATAGCAGGGCATAAATTAAAAGTACAATCTGATGTTAGTTATTTAGATGTCGTAAGTGGCACCAACCAACTAATGTACAGATTGCAAGTAGATATACATTTCTAAAGCGTAAAAGATAACATAAGCGTAACATATAAGAAGTTGCGTGTACATACATTTGTAAAACAAAAAAAGAGATAATTATTATGGACAATCCATATATTTTAATGCTGATCGCATTAACGGTTTTAGCAGTCATAGACTTAGTAGTCGGCGTTAGTAATGATGCTGTTAACTTTTTAAATTCTGCAATTGGATCAAAAGCAATTTCAGTAAAAAAGATACTTGTTATTGCTAGTTTAGGAGTCTTTGTTGGTTCTATAACTTCAAGTGGAATGATGGAAGTTGCACGTAAAGGAATTTTTGTTCCGAGTGAATTCTACTTCAATGAAATCATGTATATTTTTATGGCGGTAATGATTACAGATATCTTATTATTAGATGTCTTTAACTCATTAGGGATGCCAACATCAACTACCGTTTCTATTGTATTTGAATTGTTAGGAGCAGCAGTAGCAATGGCGTTGATTAAAATCTATACAACAGATTCTGGAGAAACAGCAGCTGATTTAGGGAAGTATATCAATACAGAAACGGCCATGTTTATCATTTTTGGTATTCTGCTTTCGGTCGTCGTCGCATTTTCTATTGGAGCAATTGTTCAGTTTGTCTCACGGTTGATATATTCTTTCCATTTGGAAAGTAGACCTAGTTATGTGAATGCCTTATTTGGTGGGTTTGCAATTACTGCAATCACCTATTTCATTGTAATTAAAGGATTAAAAGGAACACCATTTTATAAAGATATTAAACATTTAATTGAAGGGAACTTAACCTTGATTATTGCAATTGGTTTTGTGGTTTGGTCATTAATATCACAACTGTTAATAAAACTATTTAAAATCAATATTTTAAAAGTGATTATTGGTATCGGTACCTTCTCTTTAGCACTAGCTTTTGCAGGAAACGATTTGGTAAACTTTATTGGTGTGCCTATTGCTGCATGGAATTCTTACGAGGCATGGCAGGCTTCAGGTGTTGCAGCAGATGCTTTCTCTATGGGAGTTCTAGGAAAAAAAGTACCCTCTAATGTTTGGTTATTACTAATAGCAGGTGCTATAATGGTAATTACAATTTGGACTTCTAAAAAAGCGAAGACGGTAATTGAAACAGGAATTAATTTATCTCGTCAAGGAGAAGGTCATGAAAAGTTTCAACCAAACCCAATGTCTAGAGTTGTGGTTAGAGCGGCTATGGGATTAAATGCAGGAGTTAGTTATCTGTTTCCAAAGAAAACCTTAGATTTTATTGATACAAAATTTCAAAAACCAGTAATTGAATTGTCAAAAGACAAATCGTATGAAATGCCAGCATTTGATATGATTAGAGCTTCTATTAATTTAATTGTGGCTGGAGTATTAATCTCTATTGGTACCTCTATGGGATTGCCTCTTTCTA
>JAESTN010000347.1 GCA_016763595.1 Flavobacteriaceae bacterium
GTTTCAGCAGCCGATAATGAATTTGCATAATACACCCCACCATCATTTCCTATGATCGCTTTATTACCATCGGTTGGATGAAAAGCCCAGCCTTGTTGATCTGCATGTACAAAAGGAACCGTTAATAGGGCTAAATTATTATTATCAGACCATTTTGAGATTTGTTTCCAAGTTGTACCATTATCAATTGATCTAAATAAATCAATTCCTCCAACATACACTATTGCGTCATCTGTTGGATCTACCTCAACCACTAAATCGTACCAAGCTTGTCCCCTGGTAAAATCATTAAAGGGAATTCCCGTATCAGTATCAGAAGGTGTTGTAATACTTGTAGTGGCTCCAAAACTATTTGAAGTAACTAACATTTCCGGGGATCCACTTATATGACACAAAACATATACTTTATCTTTATTGGTCGCAGATACAGCCAATTCTGTTCTCCTTCCATTGGTAATTGTATGCGCCACTGTAAAAGTAGTACCGTCTGTTGATTTTAATATTGTTCCCCCGCCATAACCATAAATATTACGTTCAGAACCAATCCAAATTGTATTATCTGCACCTATTTCAATATCATTCGGCTCGTACTGAGAACTATACGTAAATGATTCTCTTCCTGGTATTAAAGGTAAGGTTACTTTATTCCAACTTACCCCATCATTAATAGTCTTATATAGTCCAGTGGTTTTTGTTCCCACAAAATCTCCTGATTCTCCATAGTACCCTCCTGCGATACCTATAAAGACTTCTGTTTTACTAGTATTAGGGTTATTCCAAGCTTTTATTTCATTGATATAATAAACTCTAAAATCTATGTCTGCATTAAAATCATCACTATAAACATTTGTCCATGAACTACCTCCATCAGTAGATTTCCAGACACCGTTCCCTATTCCATCATCACCTGTATATGATTCTCCTGTTCCCACATACATAATTTGAGAATTATTTGGATCTACGGTAATACAGCTTATAGATAAGTTTTCATCAATTCCAACGCGTGTCCAAGAAGTTGTTGCCCTTGTTATATCATTATTAACCCATAATCCTCCAGAAACACCACCCGCAAACACACGTTTATGAGTTGCATCATTGGGGTCAAAAAGTACAACTCTAGTTCTTCCTCCAATATTATTCGGTCCTCTTTCTACCCACATATTGTCAGATCCATCACCAGGAACTCTTTGCAATTTTCTTTGAGATTCTAATTGTTTTTGAATCTTAAAAATATTCTCAGGGTATGTTTTACCTGTATTGGGATTCATTTCTAGTAAATATTCTTGTTCAAAATATTTATTTGGAGGCATTCCATTTGCCTTTCTTTCCTTTTTTGTTAATTGAAGCGTTTTATTATACGGGTGGCTCTTTAAAAACGCTGCATGCTTCTCCTTTGTGTTTTTAGTTGTGCTTTTTTGTGTTGAAATAGTATATACAACCAAGGTTGTTAGAGCTAACACAAAAAATAATAGTACTTTTTTCTTCATAATATAATGGTTTATTGGGGGATGTTCAAAGTTACGGAAAATCTATTATATTAAATTTCCATTGATTTTTTTATGTAATCTTATTGCATAACTATCCGACATAATTGATACATAACTACAGGTTTTCATAATTCTGTTGTATAAATTTTCTGTTGGGGCTTTATATTCATTTGGCAATACATTTAAAAGCAAGGTGTCATAGTTAGAGGCATTGTCATTATATGTGTTATTTAATGCATTTACAAAGACATCTAATAGGTCTGCAATAATTTTATACCCAGCCACTTCTTTTTCTACAACATCGTTGCTTTTGTAAATTTTAGTTACGCTTATTTTTATAATGTCGTTAATTTGTGCCTCATACTTACATTTATCTAATAAAGATTTTTCAAAATCCCCTTTTAAAATTGCTTCTTCATTGGCTAAAAAGATGTCTACAGCCTCATTGATTAAGGTATTTATAGCCAATGCTCTTAAGTAACTTACACGATCTTTTGTGTGTTTTAACGAATGGTATTTTTTTGTATCAATGGTGTTTTTAACCAATTTAATTAAATACTCTAAAGCAAATTCTTCTTCTATTAATCCTAGGTTTATTCCGTCTTCCAAATCGATAATTGTATAACAAATATCATCTGCTGCTTCTACTAAATAGGCCAACGGATGTCTATAATATGAAACATCATTTGTTGTTGATTTTTGTTTCAATCCTAAATCGTCAACTACATCTAAAAAGGCGTCTTTTTCTGATTGAAAAAACCCATATTTTTTGTCTACAATGTGTTTTGTTGGTTTTTTAGGTAATGATTCTTTGGGGTATTTCATAAAAGCTCCTAGGGTTGCATACGACAATCGCAATCCTCCAGAAACTCCTTCTCTTGTTTCTGTTAATATTTTAAACCCGTTAGCATTTCCTTCAAAGTCAATTAAATCTTGATACTCCTTATCCGTTAACTGGTCTTTAAATTTTAATCCATTTCCCCTTTTAAAATACTCGCCAATGGCTTTTTCTCCCGAATGTCCAAAAGGAGGATTTCCAATATCGTGTGTTAGAGATGCTGCTGCTACAATAGCACCAAAATCATTAAAGGTATAGCCTAAATTCACCAAATTTGGGTGACGTTCTAGCAATGCCATACCAACACGTCTTCCAATACTTCTACCTACAACCGATACCTCTAAACTGTGCGTTAAACGTGTATGCACAAAGTCTGTTTCTGATAACGGAATCACTTGTGTTTTGTCTTGTAGGCTTCTAAAAGCTGATGAAAAGATAATTCTATCAAAGTCTACGTCAAAGCCCAACCGTGTTTCGTCTTGTTGTGCTCTTTCGCGTTTTTCTGTATCTCCAAATCGTTTTAACGATAGTAATTGTTCCCAATTCATATATGCTGAATTTACTTGTGCTGAACTTGGTTCTATAGTTCAGTCTCTCTTAATTTATACTGATGCCGAAGTTAACAAAAAAAGAGAAGCGTTTCCGCTTCTCTTTTCACCTTTTAATTTAATTTTTGTCACGAGGGACGGTTGTGAATTTGATTAAGATCCACACATTAAGCAATCATCAGGCTCTCCATTTTTAGAGGCATCAACCATTGCTTTAAATTCGTCTGGAGACATTGGCTTTTCGATCTCTTCTTCTTTCTTTTCTATGTTTAAGGTAAACTGTTTTGCGTTTACGGCAGATTTTGTTCTTAAGTAATACATTCCGGTTTTTAATCCAGATTTCCATCCGTAGAAATGCATTGATGTTAATTTTCCAAAATCTGGATCTTGCATAAACAAGTTCAATGATTGAGATTGATCGATAAAATATCCTCTATGGCGCGCCATATCAATAATATCTTTCATACTCATTTCCCAAACTGTTTTGTACAATTCTTTTAAGTCAGCAGGAATTATATCAATATGTTGGATAGATCCGTTTGCACGCATGATATCTTCTTTCATGTTGTTATCCCACAACCCTAATTCTACTAAATCTTCTAATAAATGTTTGTTTACAACAATAAACTCACCAGACAATACTCTTCTGGTATAGATATTAGAGGTATATGGTTCAAAGGCTTCGTTGTTTCCTAGAATTTGAGAAGTAGAAGCAGTTGGCATTGGAGCCACTAATAGAGAATTTCTAACTCCATGTTTCATTACGTTTTTACGCAACTTCGCCCAATCCCAGTTTCCGCTTAATTCGTCATCTTTAATTCCCCACATGTTAAATTGGAATTCTCCTTCTGACATCGGAGATCCTTTAAATGTAGAATAGGGTTCTTTTACTTTTGCAATCTCCATAGAAGAAGTTACTGCAGCAAAATACATGGTTTCAAAAATCTCTTGATTTAGTTTTTTAGCTTCATCAGAAGTAAATGGCATACGCAAGCTGATAAATGTATCTGCCAACCCTTGAATTCCTAATCCAATTGGTCTGTGACGAAAATTTGAATTTTCTGCCTCTTTCACTGGGTAGTAATTCATATCAATAACCGTATCTAAATTACGTGTTACCTTTTTCGTTATTTCAAATAATCTTTTATGGTTGAAGAATTTCTCTCCATTCTCTTTTTCTGTAACAAACATTGGCAATGCAATAGATGCTAAGTTACATACAGCAACTTCGTCTTTTGCAGTGTATTCCATAATTTCTGTACACAAGTTAGAAGAACGGATAGTTCCTAAATTTTTGTGATTTGTTTTACGGTTTACAGCATCTTTATATAACATATAAGGAGTACCTGTCTCAATTTGAGATTCTAGGATTTTCTCCCAAAGTACACGTGCTTTGATTGTTCTTCTTCCTTTTTTAGATGCCTCATACCCTTCATATAAACGTTCGAATTCATCTCCATAAGAATCAAATAAGTGTGGGCATTCATTTGGACACATCAACGTCCATTCTCCATCTTCTTGAACACGTTTCATGAATAAATCTGGAATCCACATTGCGTAAAATAAATCACGTGCACGCATTTCTTCTTTACCATGGTTCTTTTTCAAATCTAAGAAATCGAAAATATCTGCATGCCAAGGCTCTAAATACATTGCAAAAGATCCTTTACGTTTTCCTCCTCCTTGATCTACGTAACGAGCAGTATCATTAAATACTTTTAACATGGGTACAATTCCGTTTGATGTACCATTTGTTCCTCTAATATAAGAACCTGTAGCTCTTACATTGTGTAAAGACAAACCAATACCACCTGCAGATTGTGAAATTCTTGCTGTTTGTTTTAAGGTATCATAAATACCATCAATACTATCGTCTTGCATTTGTAATAAGAAACAAGAAGACATTTGAGGTTTTGGTGTACCAGCATTAAA
>JAESTN010000348.1 GCA_016763595.1 Flavobacteriaceae bacterium
AATGGCCCAGGAAAAAGTGTTCAGAAGAATTTTTTACCACAATCTTCATCAGATTTTATTTACGCAATTATTGTTGAGGAGTATGGTCTGGTAGGAGCATTTTTAGTGATTTTTGTATACTTTTTATTGCTTTTTAGAATTATAATAGCAGCAAAAAATGCGGATACAATTTTTGCGTCATTGTTAGTAATTGGCGTTGGTTTGCCAATCATTTTTCAAGCCATAATAAATATGGCTGTGGCAAGTAATTTATTTCCTGTTACAGGTCAAACATTACCACTTATTAGTAGTGGAGGAACTTCTATTTGGATGACCTGTTTTGCACTAGGAATGATTTTGAGTGTTAGTGCGTCCAAAGATGAGACAGAAGAAACGATTTTAGATGATAACCCTTTAGATATTTTACATGAAGCAATCGATTAATATCATAATTAGTGGAGGTGGAACAGGTGGGCATATTTATCCGGCAATAGCAATTGCGAACGAAATAAAGTTGCGTTATCCTGAAGCAAAAATTTTGTTTGTTGGAGCAAAAGATAAAATGGAAATGGAAAAGGTGCCGCAAGCTGGCTATGAAATTAAAGGCTTGTGGATTTCTGGAATTCAGAGAAAATTGACATTAAAAAACCTGTCATTTCCTTTTAAGTTGATAAGTAGTTTGTTAAAAGCAGGAAGTATCATCCGGAAATTTAAACCAGATATTGCAATTGGTACTGGAGGATTTGCAAGTGGGCCAACATTAATGGTTGCTAATAGGAAAGGGATTCCGACTTTGATACAAGAACAAAACTCATACCCCGGAATAACCAATAAGTTATTAAGTAAGAAAGCGAAATTAATTTGTGTGGCTTATGATAATTTAGAGCGTTTTTTTCCAGCTGATAAAATAATAAAGACAGGAAACCCTGTCCGTCAAGATTTATTGTCAATTCATAATAAGACTACTGAAGCTAAGGAGTTTTTTAAATTAGATAAGAGCAAGAAAACAGTATTGGTTTTAGGTGGGAGTTTAGGGGCGAGAAGAATCAATCAATTAATTGAAGAGCAATTAGCGTTTTTTAAAGGCCAAAAAATTCAATTAATATGGCAATGTGGTAAGTTGTATGTTGAGGAATATCAAAAATACAGTCAAAAAGAAAATGTGCAGGTCCGTCAATTTTTAAACAGAATGGATTTAGCGTATGCAGCTGCGGATATAATTATTTCTAGGGCTGGAGCAAGTTCGGTTTCAGAATTATGTATTGTTGGTAAGCCAACAATTTTTATTCCTTCACCAAATGTAGCAGAGGATCATCAGACAAAAAATGCAAAATCCATTGCTGATAAGCATGGAGCAATTTTGTTGAAAGAAAGTGAATTGGATACGTTTCCAATTGTTTTTGAAACCTTGTTGAAAGATACAGGAAAACAACAAAATTTAAGTGAAAATATAAAAGAATTAGCGTTGCCAAGCGCAACAAGTGATATTGTTAACCAGATAGAAAAAATATTGAATAGGTGAATTTAAAAAATATTCATAACGTTTATTTTATTGGTATCGGAGGAATCGGTATGAGTGCTCTTGCTCGTTATTTTAGGGCGAATGGGAAAAAGGTTGCGGGTTATGATAAGACGCAGACTAATATCACTAAATCTTTAATTGAGTTAGGTATTGAAATTCATTTTGAAGATTCGGTAAAAAACATTCCATTAAGTTTTTTGTCAAAAGAAAAAACATTAGTAGTGTTTACTCCAGCAATTCCTAAAAACCATGTGGAATATAATTATCTAAAAAAAGAAGGGTTTTCAATTTTAAAACGTGCGGAAATATTAGGTAAGATAACTGAAAACACCTATTGTTTAGCCGTAGCAGGCACTCATGGAAAAACAACAACGTCTTCCATATTAGGGCATATTATGCAACCAAGTAAAGCAACTTCTTTTTTAGGGGGAATTGCAGAGAATTATAATTCAAATTTGATTCTTGGAGAGGATAAAATTTCTGTTGTAGAAGCAGATGAATTTGATCGTTCATTTTTGCAATTATCTCCAAATATTGCGTGCATCACTTCTATGGATGCAGATCATTTAGATATTTATGGAGAGCACGAAGCATTGATACAGTCATTCAATGATTTTTCTGATAAAGTAACTGATAAAATGATTGTAGCAAAAGGATTGCCAATTGATGGTTTAACGTATGCAATTGATGAAGATGCTGACTATAGGGCATTCAATTTAAAAATTGAAAAAGGAAAATATATTTTTGATGTACAAACACCAAAAGAAATTATAGCGAATATAGAGCTGAGTTTGCCTGGAAATCACAATGTAATGAATGCGTTGGCGGCTTTGGCATTAGCAAATGAATATGGTATTCCGCTTAAAGAGATACAGCAACAAATAAAAACTTTTAAAGGAGTTCAACGCAGGTTTACGTATAAGATTAATACAGAAGAGTTGGTGTTGATTGATGATTATGCGCACCATCCAACAGAGATAAATGCAGTCGCTAATTCTGTTAGAGAGATGTATCCTAATGAAAAAGTACTAGCCGTTTTTCAACCACATTTATTTAGTAGAACTCGAGATTTTGTAGATGACTTTGCGAAAGAGCTATCAATGTTTGATGAGTTGTTGTTGTTAGATATTTATCCAGCAAGAGAAAAACCAATTGAAGGCGTTAATTCTGAATGGTTGCTAAATAAAGTTGATTTAGAAAAGAAAAAAATAGTGTCAAAAGAAAATTTAATAAAAGATATTAAAAATTCTGATGCCAAAATAGTTGTAATGCTGGGTGCAGGTGATATTGGAATGCTGATAAATGAGGTTGTAAATGAATTGAAAAATAATAAAAAAAACAAATGAAAAAGATACTAACATATTTGTTTTCTATAGTAATTATAGGGGTTTTGTCTTTTTTATATGGTTTTTCTTCAGTGAGAAATTCAAGTAAAAGAATCACTAAAGTAGCCGTAGAATTTGTTGGGGAGGATACTAATTTTTTAACGCAACAAATGGTTAATAAATTGTTAATACAAAATAACAGAAAGGTGAAAAACCAACCAAAATCTGTCTTAGATTTACAAGGTTTAGAACATAACGTATTATCTAACCCATATATAGAAAGAGCAACTGTTTTTTATACAATAGATGGCGTTTTAAAAACGATAGTAAAACAGCGTACACCAGTCGCTCGAATTAATGCAAATAATTCGTCTTACTATATTGATAAGCAAGGGGTAAAGGTGCCGTTGTCTACTAATTATTCTGCAAGAGTAATTTTGATAACTGGAGACATAAACGAAAATAATTTAAAAGAAATTACAGGGTTAGTAAATGTGATTTTGGCTGATGATTTTTTGAAAAAAGAAATCATAGGAATACATAAAACGCAGAAGAATGAATTTGTTTTAAGCGTTAGAAGTGGGCGATATAAAATTGAACTAGGGTCATTGAGAAAAATGAATGTAAAATTTAGAAAATTAAAAGCCTTTTATAATAAAGCATTTGTTGATAAAACAATTGATCAGTACAAAACAATAAATTTAAAATATCACAACCAAGTTGTGTGCGCAAAATAAAACAAGATGGAAAACAATAAAATAGCTGTAGGTCTAGATATTGGGACAACCAAAATTGTTGCCATGATTGGTGAAAAGAACGAATACGGCAAATTAGAAATCTTAGGTATTGGTAAGGCAAAAAGTCTTGGGGTAAAAAGAGGAGTAGTTAGCAATATAACACAAACTATTCAGTCAATTCAACAAGCTATTGATGAAGCAGAAAATGTTTCTGGGCGAAAAATTGATGATGTAGTTGTTGGTATTGCTGGTCAGCATATCAGAAGTTTACATCATAGTGATTACATCACAAGAAATAATCCGGAGGAAGTAATTGATGAAGAAGATATAGATAATTTGGTGAATCAAGTTCACAAATTGGTGATGTTACCAGGAGAAGAAATTATTCACGTATTACCACAAGAGTTTAAAGTAGATAGTCAAGGAGAGATAAAAGAACCCGTTGGAATGTACGGAGGACGTTTAGAAGCCAATTTCCATGTGGTAGTTGGACAAGTTTCTTCCATAAGAAATATTGGTAGGTGTGTGAAAAGTGCTGGTTTAGATTTAGCAGATATTACATTAGAGCCGTTAGCTTCGGCTTCAGCAGTTTTAAGTCAAGAAGAAAAAGAAGCAGGTGTTGCCTTAATTGATATAGGTGGAGGAACCACAGATTTAGCAATTTTTAAAGATGGCATTATTCGTCATACAGCTGTAATTCCTTTCGGAGGGAATGTTATTACCGAGGATATTAAAGAAGGTTGTTCTATTATAGAAAAACAAGCTGAATTATTGAAAATTAAATTTGGTTCTGCATGGCCAGGAGAAAATAAAGAAACTGAAATAGTTTCAATTCCTGGATTAAGAGGAAGAGAACCAAAAGAAATTACACTTAAAAACTTATCTAAAATTATTCATGCAAGAGTTCAAGAAATTATTGAGCATGTGTATTTAGAGATAAAGAATTACGGTCACGAAACATCAAAAGGAAAATTGATCGCAGGAATTGTATTGACAGGTGGTGGTTCACAATTGAAACATTTACGTCAATTGGTAGAATACATTACCGGAATGGATGCGAGAATTGGATATCCTAATGAGCATTTGGCTGGTGATTCTGACGAATCACTTTCAAGTCCGTCCTATGCAACTGCTGTTGGTTTGTTAATGGAAGGATTAGAGAAAGAATGTAAAAATGAATCTGTAGTTTGTGAAGATGAAACAATTGAAGGAGCAAAAACTACGAATCAATCAGAAGAAGAAAAAGTTGTTGAGAAAAAACCAGTGAAAAAAAGAAAATCCTTTTTCGAGAAATTCACAGACAGTTTTAAAGAGTTTTTAGACAACGCAGAATAAAGAAGTAAAAGATTAAAAATATATAATTAACCTTATAAAGATAGAAAAGTTATTATGAGCGGAGAATTCGAT
>JAESTN010000349.1 GCA_016763595.1 Flavobacteriaceae bacterium
CTTAGAATGGACTAAGAATGTTGTTAGAACAATGGCAATCGGAATTTTATGAACTACAATAGCCCATAATAAATTGTCATCATCATTATGAATTGGAATCCCTTCAGAGAATGCATGAATACACAAACTAATAAAAAGCAACAGCGGAAATTTTGATTCGTTTGAATGGATGTGAATATGACCATGTTCTGCTCCTTTAGAAAAAGATTCTAATACAGACTGAATTAAGACACCTGCTAAAATGAAGATTCCAGTTCTGGTGGTGTTGCTATTTGCATGTTCGTATACTTCTGGTAATAAATGTAAAATAGTAACAGATAATAAATAGGCACCACTAAAAGATAAAAGAAGGCGTGTTATTTTATTACCTGGCTTAAATAGTATAACGACTAAAGAACCTATCAGAACGGATAATATTAAATAGATATATGTCATTACGATACTACAAATATTAAACGTTTAGAGCTATTCTCTTTATAAGCAGATAAATCGTAATCTCCGAAAACGTGCTTTATTTTTAAACCAGCTTTCTCAAAATATGCCGTGAATTTATGAAGGTCTATATATTTTACCCTTTCAACATATGAATGTTTTTTTCCTTTGTCTTCAAAAGAAATCTCTTTGATAATAAATCCGTTTTCAATTTTTTTATGAATCCGAAATTCTATTTGGTCTACAGTTTTTAATTCGTCAGAGATCAAACCATCAGCAACAATCGCTACATTTAAGAAATCAATAACAGCGATTCCGTTTTTTTGCAAGCCTTCTTTTATGTTTTTCAATACTTTAATATCAATGGCATCCTCTTCAAAATAACCAAAGCTTGTAAACAAGTTAAATATGGCATCATATTTTTCTACGTAAGAATCACGCATGTCATGTACCTTAAAGTTCAAGCGATCATTCGCTTTTAAAGTTGCAGCTGAAATATTGTTTTCAGACAAATCTACACCCGTTACTTTATAGCCTAAAGAGTTTAAGAAAACAGAATGCCTCCCTTTTCCACAGGCTAAATCTAAAATATGTGTTTGATGGGGTAACTTTAAAAATGAAGTAATGTTTTGCATAAATATTTGTGCATCCGTGTCATCTCTATCCTTATAAAGAATATGATAATAAGAAGTATCAAACCAAGAAACAAACCAATCTTTTTTTGTAGCCATAATATAATAGTTCACAAAAATACAGAATTCTTACAGTATAATTTCACCTATTTTTAAAAGATTAAAAAAATCATTCTAAGCAAAAGAAGAATCCTAAATTAAAACGTATTTTTGCAAAATGGAAAGCAGAAAAGATTTTAAAATGGTGGCCACCACCATGTTTGGTTTAGAGGAGGTTTTGGCAACTGAATTAAAGAATTTAGGAGCACAAGATGTTGTTGTTGGAATTAGAAATGTTTCATTTAAAGGAGATGGAGGTTTTATGTATAAAGCCAATATTGCTTTAAGAACTGCTATCCGAATTTTAAAACCAATCAAATCTTTTAAAGTCTATGATGAAGAAGATTTGTATGATAGTTTACAGAAAATTAAATGGGAAAACTATTTAGATGTAGATGGAACGTTTTCTATTGGTGCCGTTGTAAATTCTAAACACTTTACAACAAACTCACATTACATCACCTTAAAATCTAAAGATGCAGTTGCAGATTACTTTAGACACAAATATAGTAGAAGACCTAATGTAGATTTAAAATATCCAGATTTAAAAATCCATGTACATATTCAGAAAGAATGGTGTACGGTTTCTTTAGATAGTTCTGGAGATTCTTTGCATAAAAGAGGCTATAGATCTGCTACAAATATTGCCCCTATTAATGAAGTGTTGGCAGCAGGTTTGGTACTGCTTTCAGGATATAGAGGAGAAGAAAACTTTATTGATCCAATGTGTGGTTCTGGTACTATATTGATAGAGGCTGCAATGATTGCGAATAACATTCCAGCAAACATAAACCGTAAACACTTTGCTTTTGAAAACTGGAAGGATTATGATGAAGACTTATATTTCTTAATACAAGATGTATTGTTAAAGAAAATACGAAGTTCTCATTATAAAATTATGGGATTTGATAAAGCGCCTTCTGCAGTTAAAAAAGCACAAGACAATGTAGAAAATGCCAATTTAGATGATTTTATTGGGATTCACCATGTCAACTTTTTCAACTCTAAAAAGGAAGTATTTGGAGATACAACAATCTTGTTCAATCCACCTTATGGAGAGCGTTTAAACATTGATACAGAAGAATTTTACAAGAAAATTGGAGATACCTTGAAACACGGATATCCAGATTCTAAAGTTTGGTTTATTACTTCAGATTTAGAAGCGTTAAAATATGTTGGATTAAGAACGTCTAAGCGAATTCCACTTAAAAATGGAGATTTAGATTGTCGTTTGGTACGATATGATATGTATGCAGGAACGCGAAAAATCCGTAAAGACGAACGCGAAATTCCTGATAGCGAGATTGATTTAGAAGATTAATCTACCAATTCAAAATCTAAAGAAGGAAACTCTTGACCATTAATAATAATGGATACTTGATGTTTACCAAGATGGAATTTACGAGTTGTAATTATTTTAAATGATTGTTTTCTAGTGATTTCTGTTGCTGAATTTTCTGAATACATTTTTTCGCTAATTTTAAATACTTTCTTCGCTAAAGATGTATTGGCTTTTTGATAGTACAATCCATATTCTAAACGCAATTTTAATGCAGTTTCGGCATTGTTTTTTAGCTGAAAACTAAACACTACTGAATCACCTATTTTAACTTTAGGAGTATGTATTTTAAAGTGATTTATTGCTATTTTATCAACAGCTCCAAATCCAAATAATTGCATTACATCAGAGCCTCCCTGTTTTAATAAAGTTCTACATCCATGTTTCACCAGCCAATCTATTTCTTCTGATGTTCCTTTCCATTTTGTGGCTAACTCAAGAACAACTTCAGGGTTGTCCTTAGAAATATCATTTAAATTATTAGCAACACTTCTTCTTACAGATTCGGATGTATCCTTTTTTAAATGTTCAAGAATTGGTAAAATAGCGGTAGGATCTTTCTTTAAAAATGGCAAGGCCATTGCCCAAGGCAATCTAGGTCTACAGCCTTCAGTAGCAAGTCTGCGAACAGAAGCATGTGAATGTTTTGACCATGCATTCATTTGAGAAATCATTTCTGTTGGATATTTCAAAAGAAAAGGACGCACTGCAAACTCACAACTTGTAAACTGTGTAATTTTTTCAAAAGCCTTTGTAGAAATATCATAATAATCAATTCCGTACACCTCAATAAAGTCTGGTAAAAACATAAATTCAATACTCGTTTCTCTTCTTCCAATACGTTGCATTTCTGCAATTGAATGTAGTAATGCATCCACATGATTTTTAAAATCTCCTTCTAGATGTGAGTTCAAGGCATGCGTAATATGTCGCATACGCTCTTTTAACTCTAGCTGCTTCCAATTGCTATTAAAAATGGCTTTTGTAAAAGAGGGTGTATCAAAATTGCTAACGGTTTTTGAGAGAATTGAGCTAAATTCGTTTATAAATTTTTCGTTGTAAATATTTTTAAATAATTCGGCCATTGTAGAAGGTTATTCTTGTAGTAATTGAGAAACAAATGTATCGAATTCGTTTTTGAAATCAATATATTTTTGCC
>JAESTN010000350.1 GCA_016763595.1 Flavobacteriaceae bacterium
ACATCATTGAGCACTTTCTCTTTCAGTACTTTTGGTACTTCTTGATGTTCGAATATTTTCTTAAATGGATTCTCCATATTACAATTCGTTATAAATTTTAACCACTTTTCCCTTGGCTCTTTTTAATCGCATTTTCACAGCGCTTTCTCCAATTTCCAATACTACAGAAATCTCTTTTATTGATAAATCATCTTGATATTTCATTAACAAAATCATTTTATCATTAGGTTCAATAATAGCCATCGCTTTTGCTAGCTTGTCTGCTTTTAATTCAAATAAAGCGGCATCGTCTATTTCGTCAAAATCATCAACTTCTTTAATATCATCTGTAATTACCGTTTTGTTTTCTTTCTTTTTATGAGAATCTCTTTGAACATAATTCACACAAAAATTATAGGTAAAAGAATACAACCAAGTAGAAAATTTCGATTTCCCCTTAAAAGTTCTCAATTTCACAAAAAGCCGAATAAAAACATCGTGGGTTAAATCTTGAGCTTCTTCTTTATTTTTCGAGAACCCGTAACACTTATTATAAACCACAACAGCATACCTGTCATATAAAACAGCGAACAAATGTGTATTATTTGTTGCTACTATTTTACAAACAAGTTCTTCGTCACTAAGATGAATTGTCTTTTTTAAATCACCCAATATTAATTAGCTCATTAAATTTGGTTAATACTCAGTTTATTAGACACCTATTTCTTAAAGAAGTCACAATTTAAACAGATGACTTCAATTTAACATTTCTTTAACAATTCAGCAAATAAAATATTTTTCTGTATGATTTTGTAACATTTACTGTTTAGTTAACGTATAAGTAAGTGTAGAGTATTATTAATCGTTTAAAAAAGAACTTTAATTTAGATGAGACAACTTAAAATTACCAAGCAGGTTACAAATAGAGAAACTGCATCGTTAGACAAATATTTACAGGAGATTGGAAAGGTAGATTTGATTACTGCCGATGAAGAAGTAGAATTAGCTCAGCGAATAAAAGCAGGAGATCAAGTAGCTTTAGAGAAATTAACAAAAGCAAATTTACGTTTCGTAGTTTCTGTAGCAAAACAATATCAAAACCAAGGGTTAACTTTACCAGATTTAATTAATGAAGGGAACTTAGGTTTGATTAAGGCTGCAAAGCGTTTTGATGAAACTCGTGGATTTAAATTTATCTCTTATGCCGTTTGGTGGATTCGTCAATCTATTTTACAAGCCTTGGCAGAACAATCTCGTATTGTACGTTTGCCACTAAACAAGATTGGATCTATTAATAAGATTAATAAAATGTACGCTTTCTTAGAGCAAGAAAACGAGCGTCCACCAAGTCCAGAAGAGATTGCTAAGAAATTAGACATGACCGTGAATGATGTAAAAGAATCTATGAAGAATTCTGGTCGTCACGTATCAATGGACGCACCTTTAATTGAAGGAGAAGATTCAAATTTATACGATGTATTAAACTCAGGAGAGTCTCCAAATCCGGATAGGGCATTATTACACGAATCTCTAAGAGTAGAAATTTCTAGAGCATTAGAAACATTAACTCCAAGAGAAGCAGATGTTGTAAAATTATACTTTGGTTTAGGAGAACACCAACCAATGACATTAGAAGAAATTGGTGAAACTTTCGATTTAACTCGTGAGCGTGTTCGTCAAATCAAAGAAAAAGCAATTAGACGATTAAAACATACTTCTAGAAGTAAGATTTTAATGACGTACTTAGGTTAGGAATTGACAAAATAATACGATTAACTATTTATAAAAGCGTTCAAATTAATTTGAGCGCTTTCTTTTTTATATTGTATTTTTGCAGCTAACAACACAACAAACAATTTATGACTAAATTAATAGCTCCTTCAATTTTAGCGGCAGATTTTGCCAACCTACAAAGAGATATAGAAATGGTAAACAATAGTGAAGCTGATTGGTTTCACATTGATATTATGGACGGTGTATTTGTTCCAAATATTTCTTTTGGAATGCCTGATTTACAAGCCATTTCTAAACATGCAAAAAAAACGATTGATGTACATTTAATGATTGTAGATCCTGACAGATACATTACAACCTTTGCAGATTTAGGAGCCGATATCTTAACCGTACACCACGAAGCTTGTACACACCTACACAGAACAATTCAAGCAATAAAAGCCGCTGGAATGAAAGCTGGAGTTGCCTTAAATCCACATACGCCAATTGCAGTCTTAGAAGATGTAATAGCTGATTTAGATTTGGTCTGTATTATGAGTGTAAATCCAGGTTTTGGGGGGCAATCTTTTATAGAAAACACCTATAAAAAAATAGGTCAATTAAAACACTTAATCGAATTTTCAAAATCAAACTGTCAGATAGAAATTGATGGCGGTGTAACAGATCAAAATGCAAATGCTTTGGTTGAAGCAGGAGCTGATGTATTGGTTGCGGGTAGTTTTGTTTTTAAAAGCGAAGATCCAACGGCAACTATTTCAGATCTGAAAAAGATTTGTAATTAATCATTTTCACAACTTTAAAATATAACTCAGGAAAACGCTCTTGAAATTCGATTGGTGATTCAAAAAAATATTCCATCATTACTGCCATAAATTCTAGGCTGTTGGTGTAAGCATACTTTCTAAAGTAATTTTTTGATTTAATTTTTTTAGCGTTTTCTGGGGTTTTTATATACTTCAATATTTCTTGGTGCATTTTATTAAAAACTTTAGCACTGTAATCTTTAGAGATTTTCCCATGAAAACTTAATGTATGTGTAAATTCATGCACACCCAAGTTTAAATTATCATTTTCAATAGCAATTCCACTAATAAAATCTTCCCACGAAAAAACGATTGTTTTATAGCGGAAATTAAACTCTCCTTTATGGTTTCTATTATGTGCTTTTGAACGAAATTGCGAAGGGTACACTACGATCTTATCAAATACAGTTGTAAGGTATTTACGCATTCCAAAAGTCATCATAACATAAACAGAACCAATAATTACTTTCGTTTCATTAGTAATCACATACCCCCCTCTTCCAATAAATTGATACGTATCAATAAAATCCACCAAACGATGTTCAAAGTGATTTTGACGTTCTGTGCTTAGCTTTTTATAAAATTTTACCTGTTCTTTTAATATTGTCTTTTGCTGAAATGTAAGTGTTTTTTTTCTAAAATAAGAGTGGACTAAAATCGGTTTCCCATAAAAAAACACATATACAGCGTCTAAACTCCAAATAATAAAAGATAAAAAACCAATTAAATAGAAACTTATTCTGAAAAAACGCACACATTATATATTAGTTCTATAAAAATAGAAAAAGCGAAGGGATTACCTCGCTTTTTCTCAAAAAAAATTTTTTAATACTGTTCTAGTAAATAATTCAACAAATCTGTAGTAGTAACAATTCCAACTAGCTTATTATTATCTACAACGGGCAATGCATAAAATTCATTCTTTGCTAAAACTTCTGCTACTTCTCTAATGGTTTGAATAGAAGAAACAGAAACTAGCTGCTTCACCATAACTTGTTCAATACTCAACACATTATAAACAGCAGTATCTACATCACTTTCATTAGAGCCATAGGCATCTACAAAACTTACACGTAGCAAGTCTGTTAAACTTAATATCCCTATAATATCATTTCCACTTACTACAGGAATATGACGAATACTATTCTGATTAAACAACTTCTCAGCATCTACCTAATTGTTTGTTAAATTAACGGTTATAAGGTCTGTAGACATAATTCTCGAAACAAATTCTCTTTTTTCAACTTTAATTGGTTTTAAATTCTAGTATAAATATCTAACTATAAACCAGTAATAAACATGACAAAAATCAGTCTTTAAAAAAGACTATTTAAGTACATTAAATTGGGCTTTGACATATCTACAAAATAAATAATACCTTAGAGAAACCTTTTTTTATGAAAAAATTTGTTCTCTTACCTATTGTACTTTTGATGTACATACACTTAAATTCGCAAGAAAAAAATTCGATAATTCACAACAATATTATTCAACAAGTTTGGAAACCTTTTAAAAAATCTTTTGACACTAAAGATGCCAATACTTTTAACAGCTTGCATACCGATTCTGTTTTAAGAATAAATGCTTGGGGGATTAAACAAGGAGAAAATTATAAAAATGGGATTACAAAAAGCTATAGCAAAACAAGTAAAAGAACAAGAACTATTGAGTTCTGGATAGAGCAAAGTGTGTTTTCAGAAACAATTGCTCATCAAATAGGCTATTATGCCGCTACCTATAAAGAACCTAAAACGAAAGACAAGACAACGTATGCTCAGTTTCAAGTTACCTTGAAAAAGAGACATGGCGTGTGGAAAATTTCACAAGATTTTGATACCGATAAGGTAGGTGGTGTAAAAGTAGATTCAACTTTTATAAAACGCTTAAAAAAATTGAAACTATAAAAAAACACTAAAGGATTAACTCGCTTCGTTCGCTCTTCCTTTAGTGTCTGTTTTGAAAAAAGAAAAATCAGACGTCAAATCAAGCTCGCTTGAATTTGTTAGTCTGATTTTTCTTTTTATTCGTGACTCCGATAGGATTCGAACCTATAACCGTCAGAGCCGAAATCTGATATTCTATCCAGTTGAACTACGGAGCCTTTTTTGGTTTCGTAGTTCAACAAATCTCAAAAAGACGGGTTGAACTACGGAGCCTATACTTATTTAAATAAGAGAGATTTTCTAAATTAGAATTCTCCCTTTGTTCGAAATGACGAACAAAAACGAACTCTTACATTAAATTTTTCTTAACTAAAGTCGAAATTGTTTTCCCATCTGCTTGTCCTGCCAATTCTTTAGAAACCATTCCCATTACTTTACCCATATCTTTCATGCCTGCTGCTCCAACTTTTTCTATAGTAGCAAGCACCACTTTTTCTATTTCATCTTCAGATAAAGCTTCA
>JAESTN010000351.1 GCA_016763595.1 Flavobacteriaceae bacterium
ATATTTGCAGCCTTAAAAATAATTTTAAACAATTAATTATGAATCATTACGAAACTGTCTTCATTTTGAATCCCGTTTTATCTGATACGCAGATAAAGGAAACAGTACAAAAGTTTAACGACTATTTGGTTTCTAGAGGTGCCGAAATGATTTCAAAAGAAGATTGGGGCTTAAAAAAATTAGCTTACCCAATTCAAAAGAAAAAAAGTGGATTTTACCACATGTTTGAGTTCAAAGTGGCTGGAGAAGAGATTTCTTCATTCGAACTTGAGTTTAGAAGAGATGATAGCGTTATGCGTTATTTAACTGTTAAATTAGACAAACACGCTGCAGCTTGGGCTGAAAAGAGAAGAGCACGTGCAACATCTACTAAAAAATAAGAAGATATGTCGTCTATAGAACAACAAGCAAAAGGTAACAAGCAGGGAGAAGTAAGATACTTAACTCCGCTTGACATTGAAACTAAAAAAGAAGCAAAATACTGTCGTTTTAAGAAAAACGGTATGAAGTATATCGATTATAAAGATCCTGACTTCTTAATGTATTTAGTAAACGAACAAGGTAAAATTTTACCAAGACGTTTAACAGGAACATCATTAAAATATCAACGTAAAGTTGCACAAGCTATCAAACGTTCTCGTCATTTAGCTTTGATGCCTTATGTTGGAGATATGTTAAAATAATAAAAGAAGAAGCATTATGGAATTAATATTAAAACAAGACGTAGAAAACGTAGGTTTCAAAGATGATGTTGTAACTGTAAAGAATGGTTTCGGTAGAAACTTTTTAATCCCAAAAGGGGTTGCAGTACTAGCAACTTCTTCTGCTAAAAAAGTGTTAGCTGAAAACTTAAAGCAACGTGCTTATAAAGAAGCTAAAGTTATTGAGGAAGCTACTAAAATAGCGAACGCAGTAAAAGCACTAGAAATCAAAATTACATCTAAAGTTGGTACAGGAGACAAATTATTTGGATCTGTAAACAATGCTGATGTAGCTGCTGCTATCGCAAAAGCAGGAACCGAAATTGATAGAAAATTTATCAAGGTTGTTGGTGGTACAGTAAAAAGATTAGGTAAATACAACGCAGCTGTAAGATTACACAGAACAGTTGTAGCTGATATTATTTTTGAAGTGATTGCTGAATAAGTAATTGTTAACAAAATGTTAAAAATGGTTTACTACTTGTAGTAAACCATTTTTTTTTTTAGTACTTTTGCAAAAATCACAACAACAAATAAATAATGAAAAACACACTTTACATTTTGCTATTTCTTCTGTCAGGAAGTTTAATGGCTCAGGTTACTACCTCTAAAATTAATGGGGTGATTACAGATGACACAGGAGAACCAATGATAGGAGCAAACATCATTGCTTTACATACTCCTACAGGAACCGTTTCTGGGACTACTGTTCGGTTAAATGGTCGATATACTTTATCGAACTTAAGAATTGGAGGCCCATACACTATAACAATTAGTTTTGTTGGTTACAAATCTAAAAAGGTGACGAATGTTTTCTTAACATTGGGAGAAACAACAAACATTGATGCCGTCTTATTAGAAGATTCAAATACCTTAGAAGAAGTTGTAATTAGCTCTAAGAGAAGTACGGTTTTTAATAACGACAGAACTGGTGCACAAACAAGTGTTGGTTCTAGAGAACTTAAAACCTTGCCAACAATTTCGAGGTCTGCTGCAGATTTTACAAGATTAGACCCTGCTGCTTCAGGAGGTTCTTTTGGAGGTAGAAACGATCAATTTAATAACTTTACATTGGATGGGTCAATTTTTAACAACCCATTTGGACTAGATGCTGCAACGCCAGGAGGTCAAACAGCAGCACAACCAGTTTCTTTAGATGCCATAGAGCAAATTTCTGTTTCTACAGCCCCTTATGACGTTACTTTATCTGGTTTTACAGGAGCTTCTGTAAATGCAGTTACTAAAAGTGGAACGAACAAAGTATCTGGAACTGTATATGGGTATTTTAGAAACCAAGATTTAACAGGAGGTAAAATTAAAGGACAAAGTATTTTTGTGCCTAAATTAACACAATCTCAAGTTGGAGCTAGTTTTGGAGCACCAATTATTAAAGATAAATTATTTGTTTTCGTGAATTTCGAAAAAGATAATAGATCAGATTTAGGACAGTCTTGGTTACCAAATACAGGATCGGGAGCCATTAACGAATCTAGAGTGTTAAAAACTGATTTGGATGAGGTAAAAGCGGCATTGTCTGGAATAGGATATGATACTGGAGCTTATGAAGGATTTACGCATGACGCTAATAGTAAAAAAGGATTGATCAAACTAGATTGGAACATCAATCAAAAACACCGTTTGGCATTTGTGTATAATTTCTTAAATGCTTCGAGAGATGTGCCAGCACATCCAACAGCCTTAGGATTTAGAGGGCCAAGTTCTCAAATTTTACAGTTTGAAAATTCTGGATATCAAATTAATAATAACATCGATTCATTTTTAATCGAATTGAACTCCTCTTTTTCTGATAATATCACAAATAAATTCCAAGCAGGATATACACATTTTGATGATTTTAGAAATCCTAAATCTTCGCCAATGCCAGCTTTTAGAATACAAGATGGTAATGGAGGAAATTATATTGTTGCTGGTCATGAGCCATTTTCAATCAATAACAAATTAGATCAAAAAGTTTATCAAATCACAAACAACTTAAACATAAGTAAAGGAGACCATAATTACACAGTAGGGGTTTCTTTTGAGAAGTTTGAATTTGACAATTCTTTCAACTTAGGAACTTATGGTTTAGGAGATGCTAGAGGATATGTTGGTGCCTTTTTTGGGGATTTTGCAGATATGGCAGCATTTAGAGCTGGTATCGCAAATGGGCTGTTGGCAGATGCAATGGCAAATGCACAAAATACTTTTAACACAAACAATGCAAATAACTCTTGGGCTTTAGCAGAAACAAACGTAGGACAGTTTGCTTTTTATGTGCAGGATGATTGGAATGTAACGGAAGATTTTAAATTGTCTTACGGAATTCGTTTTGACAAGCCATTATTCTTTGACTCAGCTGAAAAAGCACAAAATGTAATTGACTTTCCAGGGAACTATTATGACCCTTCAATAGATTATTATGACCCTTCTACAGGAGAAGCTGTTAAGTTTGATTCTACTCAAATGCCAAATAACAACTTCTTAATTTCTCCAAGAGTTGGATTTAACTGGGATGTAAAAGGTGATAGGACGTTGCAATTTAGAGGGGGTTCTGGTTTATTTACGGGTCGTTTCCCATTTGTATGGTTAGGAAACCAAATTGGAAATCCAAATGTATGGTTTTACCAAGTTGTAGATCCAGATTTTAAATTCCCACAAGTATGGAGAACAAGCTTTGGTGCAGATATGAGACTGGAAAACGGAACAGTGTTAACAACTGATATATCGTATACGAAAGATATCAATGGAGCTCATGTACAAAACTGGGGATTAAAAAACCCTACTGGAACATTACAAGGAGTTGATAATAGACCTGTGTATACAGCTGGAGACAAAGGGAATAATGCTTATGTATTTACAAACTCAAATAAAGGAAGATCTTTAAATGCCTCATTAAAGGCCCAAAGAACTTTTGAAAATGGTTTGTATTTAATGGCAGCTTATAACTATTTGAATTCGAAAGATGTAAACTCTATTGAGGCTGAAATTACAGGAGATGCATTTGCATTTAATCCTACATTAGGAAATGCGAATAATGCAAACTTAGCTTTTTCTAAATACGGAGATACACATCGTTTTATTTCGGTAGCTTCTAAATCTTGGAATTATGGATCTAATGATAAATGGAAAACAACAATTACTTCTTTTTATGAATTGGCAAAAGGAGGACGTTTTAA